>JADFXZ010000048.1:0-8957 GCA_015233265.1 Nitrospirota bacterium | reverse complement strand
CGGACAAGAAGGAAATAGCGCAGGTTGGCACTATCTCAGCCAATAACGACCCGTCAGTCGGCGATTTGATTGCTGAGGCGATGGACAAGGTCGGAAAAGACGGCGTAATCACCGTTGAAGAGGCCAAGTCAATGGCAACAGCCCTTGAAGTAGTCGAAGGTATGCAGTTTGACCGCGGCTATATCTCCCCGTATTTCGTGACTGACTCTGAGAGGATGGAGGTTGTCTTAGAAAACGCCCACATTCTGCTCTATGACAAGAAGATCTCATCGATGAAAGACCTGATTCCGCTGCTTGAGCAGATAGCCAAGATGGGCAGGCCGCTTCTCATCCTGTCTGAGGATGTAGAGGGCGAAGCGCTGGCGACATTAGTCGTGAACAAACTGCGCGGAACGCTTCAGGTATGCGGCGTGAAGGCCCCGGGCTTTGGCGAAAGACGCAAGGCCATGCTTGAGGTCATCGCGATTCTCACAGGCGGCACAGTTATCTCTGATGATCTCGGCATGAAACTTGAGGGCGTGAAGATAACCGACCTCGGACGCGCCAAGAAGATAACCATTGACAAGGACAACACGACCATCGTAGAAGGCGAGGGCAAGCAGGACGCCATCAAGGGACGTGTAAAGCAGATAAAGGCTCAAATCGAAGATACCACATCGGACTACGACAGGGAGAAGCTCCAGGAGAGGCTCGCTAAAATCGTAGGCGGTGTAGCGGTAATCAATGTTGGCGCTGCGACCGAGACCGAGATGAAAGAGAAGAAGGCGCGTGTTGAAGATGCCTTACACGCCACCCGCGCAGCCGTAGAAGAGGGCATAGTCCCGGGTGGCGGTGTAGCCCTTCTTAGATGTATCGCCACTATTGATGAGCTGAAATTAACCGGCGACGAGAAAATCGGCGCAAGCATAATCAAAAAGGCGCTTGAGGAGCCAATCAGGCAGATTATCTGCAATGCCGGTCTGGAGAGTGCTATAATAATAGAGAAGGTCAAGGACTCGAAAGACCCGAACTATGGCTTTGACGCCCAGAACGAGAAGTTCTGCGACATGATGAAAGAGGGTATAATCGACCCGACGAAAGTGACCAGATGCGCGCTGCAGAACGCGGCCTCAGTCTCATCGTTGATGTTGACCACCTCTGTGATGATAACCGACCTGCCCGAAAAGGAAGAGAAGATGCCAATGGGCGGCGGCGGTCACCCCGGCATGGGCGGTATGGGAGATATGTACTAGGATAGATGGTTTTATGGGGGGCCTTTGGGTCCCCCATAAAAATACTTAGGAGGTGAAATTATGGAAGAAATGATTATTGATCATATTTATGATAGGTTCGGAACTGAATTTAATAATGTTATCAATACAAAATGTCCTAAATGCGGTAACTTGGAAGATATTGAACTATTTAGAACTATCGCCAAAATTTATGGAGTGGTCTGAGGTTTCATGGATTCCTGCTTTCGCAGGAATGACAGAGTGAAGAGACTTGCAATCGCAGAATAAAAAGATTTACAGTGACGGAACGAAAAGATTCACAATACGTAAAGCAATTCTGTCATTCCTGCGAAAGCAGGAATCCAGTCCTTTAGGATGGCGCGACTAAGGGCCGACGCAGGCCATTGTTAAAACATGTACAGTATTTATATAATAGCAGGTTGAGTGAAGATTGACACTATGGACAGCAGAACACGAAAGATACTCTTTGCCGTGATAGAGAGCTATATTGGGATAGCCGCCCCGGTGGGTTCGCGCTATATCAGTAAGCGGTATGGCTTTGGGCTGTCATCGGCGACGATACGTAATACTATGAGCGACCTTGAGGATCTGGGGTTTTTGAGCCAGCCATATGCCTCGTCTGGCCGGATTCCTACGGGCATGGCATATAAGTTCTTTGTTGAATCGTTGCTTGGGCAGGACAGGTCTCAAAACAGCAATCTCCTGTCTATGCTGTCAGACAGGGCTACTGACGCAACGGCCAGTCTCGATGATTTTCTTGCCGTTATCTCCCGGCTGATGTCCGACTGCTCTCATTACATGGGCGTTGTTCTCTCAAGAACGGCTGAGTCCAGCATTCTGCGTAAGATTGAATTCTATTCATATAAAGAAAACATGATTGTGGCAATCCTGCTTACTGAGTACGGCGTTGTGCGCCATATGATTGTGGAGTCCTCGGGCCGCCTGACTCAATCGGACATGAACGAGATAAGCCGTTACCTCAACGATGAGTTCGCGGGGTCAACCCTTCGTGATATTAAGCAGGCATTGTTGGAGGACGTGGCAGAGGAGCGCGTGCGGTGCGATACGCTCAAAGAAAAGGCAAAGTGCCTGTGTAAGACCGTGTTTTCGTCAATAAATGCAGACATATTTATTTCGGGAATGAGTGAGCTGATTAACCTGCCGGATTTCGACGATATTCAAAAGATTAAGGAGCTGTCCAAGACTATCGATGACAAGAGCCTGATGATAAATCTTCTGGATAAGATTTTGCAGAGCGAAGGGGTGCAGGTGTTTATAGGCAATGACCCGTTGCTTGAAGAAAAGGCGCTGAGCCTGGTGGCATCGACATTTTACGAAAAGGGCAAGCCGTTTGGCGTACTTGGCCTTATCGGGCCGCAGAGAATGGACTACGCCAACGCCATCTCGATAGTCAGTACGTCAGCAAATTTTCTGTCGCGTCAGCTTGGTTTCATATAGCGCGCGTGGGAGGTATAAAAAAGTTGGAAGAGAAAAAATTTGATATAGTAAACGAAGTCACCGGGCAAGCCGGTGATGGTCTGACTCCAGACCTTTCAGACGACAGCGACATTGTTTTGGAGTTGAAGACTGACGAATTAGAAAGGCTCAAGCAGGAGAATTCTGAGATGCAGGATAAATACATGCGCCTCTACGCTGAATTTGATAACTACCGCAAGCGGGTGCAAAAAGAAAAGGACGAGATATATAAGTATGGGACTGAATCCCTAGTGCAGAGCCTTCTCGTTCTGGCAGATAATCTTGATGCGGCACTGGCACACGTTAAACCGGGTGCGGCGGATGCCCTCGCCCAGGGTGTTGATTTGACGCGTAAGGAACTCAGGAAGATACTTGCCGCTAACGGTGTAACAGAGGTTGAAACAAAGGGCAAGCCCTTTGACCCGGCCTACCACCACGCGATGGCAGAGGTAGAGCGCGATGACCTTGCTGACAAGACAGTTGTAGAGGAATTCAGAAAAGGTTACGTGTTTAAGGACAGACTCATCAGGGCGGCCCTGGTGTCCGTATCGAAGAAGGCCGCACAACCTAAGACTGAACAAAAACATGATATAAAACATAAGGAGGCAGACAATGGCTAAGGCAATAGGAATAGATTTGGGGACGACGAACTCGTGTGTCGCAGTAGTACAGGCTGGTGAGCCCGTAGTAATACCAAATCAGGAAGGCAATAGAACAACACCATCTGTAGTGGCATTTACAGACAAGGACGAGAGGCTCGTAGGGCAGATAGCAAAGAGACAGGCGATAACCAATCCTGAGAATACGATATTTTCAGTTAAGCGCCTGATGGGAAGAAAGTTTAACTCGCCAGAGGTTGTTGACGCGATAAAGAGGCTCCCATATAAGATAGTGGAGGCGCCAAACGGCGATGCCCATGTGGAAATCCGTGGCAAGCGCTATGCCCCGCCGCAGATTTCCGCGATGATTCTCCAGAAGCTAAAGCAGGCGGCAGAAGATTTTCTTGGTGAGACGGTCACAGATGCCGTCATAACCGTCCCCGCGTACTTTGACGACAATCAGCGTCAGGCGACAAAAGAGGCGGGTAAGATTGCAGGCTTGAATGTACTGAGAATAATAAACGAGCCAACCGCCGCATCGCTTGCCTACGGCATAGACAAGAAAAAAGAGGAGAAGATCTCTGTCTATGACTTGGGAGGCGGTACGTTTGACATCTCGATACTGGAGATAGGAGAGGGCGTCATAGAGGTCAAATCGACAAACGGCGATACATATCTCGGCGGCGATGACCTTGACATACGCATAATGGACTGGCTTGTCGATGAGTTCAAAAAAGAGCAGGGCATCGATTTACATAAGGATAAGATGGCGTTGCAGCGTCTTAAAGAAGCGGCTGAAAAGGCTAAAGTAGAGCTTTCCAGTGCTATGGAGACGGAGATTAACCTGCCATTTGTTACGGCTGACGCCGCAGGGCCGAAGCACCTGCTGCTTAAACTCTCGAGGGCGAAGTGCGAGCAGCTTGTCGATGATTTAATTAAGCGCTCAATAGAGCCATGCAAAAAGGCGCTCAAAGACGCCGGTCTGTCAACATCGGAGATACACGAGGTACTGCTTGTTGGCGGCTCAACGAGAATGCCAAAGGTGATTCAGACTGTACAGGCCTTCTTCAACAAAGAGCCAAACAGGACGGTCAATCCCGATGAGGTTGTAGCGGTAGGGGCGGCAATTCAATCAGCGGTATTAAAAGGAGACGTCAAAGAGGTACTGCTTTTGGACGTAACCCCGTTATCGCTGGGAATAGAGACCCTGGGTGGCGTGTTTACAAAACTCATCGAGAGAAACACGACTATACCGACGAAAAAGAGCCAGGTCTTCTCGACCGCCACGGACAATCAACCGGCGGTGACGATAAAGGTATGTCAGGGTGAGAGAGAGATGGCCAACGATAACAAGCTGCTTGGCAATTTTGAGCTGCTTGGGATTCCACCAGCACCGCGCGGCGTTCCTCAGATTGAGGTGACGTTTGATATAGACGCTAACGGCATCCTGCACGTCTCGGCTAAAGACTTGGGCACGGGCAAGGAGCAGTCGATTAAGATAACCGCCTCAAGCGGCCTATCTGACGATGAGATAAAAAAGATGGTCAAAGACGCCGAGGCACACGCTGAGGATGACAGGAAGAAGAAGGAACTGGCAACGGTCAAAAACGAGGCTGACACGCTTGTGTACGCGGTTGAAAAATCACTGAAGGAATATGGCGACAAGGTCACAGCAACCGAAAAGGCGGAGGCCGAGGAGAAACTCAAACGCCTCAAAGACATAAAGGACACGTCCACTAACCCTGAAGAGCTTAAAAAGGCGGTCGAGGAACTTACAAACGTATCGCACAAATTTGCCGAGCAGATGTATAAAGACGCGGCGGCAAAGCAGGCGTCAGAACAGGGACAGCAGCAGGGTACTGGAGGACAAAAGGCCGGAGGCCCAGAAGAGGAAGTAGTAGAGGCAGAATTTGAAGACATAGACAAGAACAAGAAATGAAAAAGCGATGAAAGACTACTATAATATATTAGAGGTTGAAAGAGGGGCATCGCCGGAGGAGTTAAAGAAGGCCTACAGGAAGATGGCCTTAAAGTATCACCCTGACCGCAACTCAGGCAACAAGGAGGCCGAGGAGAAGTTTAAAGAGGTCAACGAGGCATACTCATGCTTGAGTGACGCCAAGAAACGCGCCCATTATGACAGATTTGGGACGATGGAAGGCATGGGTGGAATGGGTGGAGGCGCTGACTTTGGATTTGGCGCATTTACAGATATATTCGACGATTTTCTGGGGGATATATTTGGCGGCGGAGGTGGGCAGAGGAGACAACAGCGCGCGCGCCGTGGACAGGACCAGCGGTATGACCTTGAGATTACTCTGATGGAGGCGGCCTTTGGTGTAGAAAAGAAAATCACGATTCCCCGCATGGAAAGCTGCGACAAGTGCCACGGTACCGGTTCGGCAAGCGGCAACGCCCCTCAGACGTGCCAGCAGTGTAATGGAAATGGGCAGGTGCGTTTTCAGCAGGGATTTTTTGCCGTCAGCAGGACATGCCCCAAGTGTAGTGGCGCCGGCGTTGTAGTGACAGACCCCTGCGGTGATTGCGCTGGCAGCGGCAGGACGAAAAAGATGCACAATCTCAACGTGAAAGTCCCGGCAGGCATAGACACTAATACTCGTCTGAAGATGACATCCGAAGGGGAGACAGGAGAGCGCGGCGCGCCCCCCGGGGACTTGTACATATTTATAAACGTAACGGAACACCCGTTTTTTAAGCGCCACGAACGGGATATATACTGTGAAATCCCAATCAGCTATCCAACGGCGGTCTTGGGCGGTGAGGTAGAAGTCCCCACATTGCAGGGTGTCTCAAAACTAAAGATCCCCCATGCGACACAGTCTGGACAACAGTTTAAATTAAAGGGGGAGGGAGTGCAGCGCTTGGGCAGCGGCGCCCGCGGCGACCAGATAGTGCGCGTGTATATTGACATTCCAAAGAAGATAACCCCGCGGCAGCGCGAACTGCTTGAGGAATATGCCCATATCGGCGGCGACGATGTACAAAAGACATTTAAGGAAAAACTCAAGGAGATGTTCAGCGGCTGATTTGGCGGGTCAATGTCCAATGGACCAAACATATATGTGGAATCCACGGCAATCACAGGCGCTACGGCGGTAATTACCGCAGAGACGGCCAGGTATATTCTCACGGTACTGAGATATAAGACCGGCGGCGAGCTGTTTATATTTGACGAGGCGAGCCGGTATTTTAAGGGCATAATAACCTCCTGCGCGAAGAATGCCGTTACGCTTTCAATCACCCCTCACCCTGCGCCTGCTACGGAATCCCCGCTTTCGATAACGCTATGTCAGGGCCTGTTAAAGGGCGCAAAAATGGACTTAGTGGTGCAGAAGACCGTCGAACTTGGCGTAAAAAGGGTCATACCGCTGGTTACGGCACGCACACAGCTTGATTACACAAGAAAAATCGATAGATGGCAGAAGATAGCAATAGAGGCATCGAGGCAGTCGATGAGAGTAGTCGTCCCTGAAATTAAAGAAGCCATTACGCTCACCGCCTTGACAGACGAGATACGCGCCGAAGGCACACCGGCCGTAATATTTTACGAAGCCGGCGGCAAGTCTTTAAAGGAAATCAGCCTGCCAGAGCAAACAAAGACAATCTACGCCATAACCGGCCCCGAAGGGGGATTTACAGTTGAAGAGGTAAAGCGGGCGGAGTCCGTAGGGGCAGTAATCGCAACCCTGGGACGCCGTATATTGCGGGCAGAGACCGCGGCAATTTCGGCGCTGACGCTGATGCAGTTTGTGTTTGGAGATATGGGTTAGGGCAGGCCAAGCTCTTCAAACACCTGACGCACTAATTGCTCTGCTTTAGTGTGGTTGTGTGTCCTTGTGAAAAATTGTTCGAATAATTTTCCCTTCAGGTCTTTTAAATATCTCTCATAGTCTAAAACTGCATTCGTAATAACGGTAATCTCACGTGGAATCTTTACAATATAACTATCCTGCCTTTGGGCATACATAATATATTTTGCCTCTTCGACGCTCGAAGCGGTATATTTAAATGAGCCGTCTTCGGAGATAACGTCCTGTTGGCCCATAAAATAGGAACCGAGTTGAAGGGGCTTATTGGGCAGGGAGATTTCGTTGGCACCTTTGAGATATTTTGAATCGGCAAACCCTTCTGGAAATTTTTTTGCCCCCTGAGGTAATGTCTCATCGATGACGGTTTCTTTTAATTTTTCAACGTCTCTATATGTCTTTGCCTGTTTATTGTTTTTTCTTAACTTAGGCAGCTCAAGGCGCTCTCTCACCAACTCCGTAACCCCGTCATATAACTGCTTCAGATATTTCTTAGGCTCAAGGCCAAGGGCTTCCAGCACCGAGCTGTCAAGCGATTGCCGGTCTTTCATTTTGACCTCATCAAAGATGGATTTAATTTCCCGATTTTTGAGGGCTTCAAAACTTTTATTCTGCTTTGACAGGGAATTAAGAATCGCTTCGTTAGGAATTAAGATATCTTTCCAATCGATGCCTTCAGTCTTCGTTGCCCCATCGCCAAGGTTTACCCTGCTTATCAGTTCACGAAGTAAAGCAAGCAGCGTCGAATTCAGATATATACAAAGGCCATAAAAATAATCATCTTTTGTTGGGAATACCTCAAATAAATTATGGTCAACTTTGATATGCTCAACATTTGATATGGCAAAAAATCTATCGTTTGTAATCATTTGGAGCAATATCCTGCCATGAACTCTCTCACCTAAGTCATACCAGAGTTTTCGGCCAGAGACTGTTGGGACTTTATTCCACAGTACACCATCGGAAGAGAATCTCGTCTCACCCCATTGGATATATTTTAATGCCCCATATTTTTTATTTCGTCTGAGTTCTTTGAGAGTCTTATTGCATATGAAAACCTTATATTGAACATCTTCAGATGTCAAAATGATCTTTAAAGCCTCTTTTGGTGATTTAATGATTGGCGCTAAAAACTCATCCTCAATGCCCCAGTGCTTTATCCTGTCCTTATCAAGATAAAAGAAGTCATTAATACCTGTTGTATATCCCCTTTTTATATCCGCCAGTTTGCTTAATGGTACGAGGTTATCTCTACAGCTATCCAATATTTCAAAATAGACCGCCGGTGCCCGTAAATACTTCCCCCACTTGACTGTCTTGCCGGCTTCCTCTACGTCTGCGAGAAGCTGAGATTGCTTTATGGTCTTTATCCTGAAATTCTTGTCTTCATACGTAGCGCTGCCATCTGAATGTTTAACTATTTTGGCGGCGTGATGCTTGTAATTGTCAAAAGCTGCAGTCTCAATTGTGTTTACCAGCATATCGATACCATGCCACCTGTCCATCGGGAAATTCATATCCCACGGGAAGAGTTCTTTGAGGCGCTTGTTGATTTTTACGAAATTAACATTGTTAGCGTTTCTGAGTTCACTGTCTTGACAACGCTCAAGAATTGTAACTACGGTATTTACTGAGGCATCTTCAAACCACGGCTCACATCTGGACTCTAAAATGGCGATTACCTTGAACTTCTTGAGAAAGAAGCGCTGAAGTTCATATCCATACGCAACGTCTAACCACGAATTCGACGTAATAATGCCCATCCTTCCGGTATCTTTAAGATGCCTTGCCGCATGAAAAAAAAGATAAGCATAAATGTCTAC
>JADFXZ010000139.1:519-5877 GCA_015233265.1 Nitrospirota bacterium | reverse complement strand
ACAGGACATCCCTGTGATTTTCCTGACGGCCTACAGTAGCGATGAACTCAGAGACCGTGCCTTAAAAACCTGCCCATCCGGATATGTTGTAAAACCATTTAAAGAGACAGAGCTAAACATACTGATAAAGCTGGCGCTGCAAAAACATGGCAAAGAAAAGAATTTAATAGAAATGGCTGACCATCTTCAAGAAAAGATAGAGCTTAGCCGCATAGACCTTGCCGATGCTAACAGGCGTCTTGAGGATCAGATACAACAAAGCAAACACAGGGAACAAGAAATTGAAAGAAACTATGAAATCCAGAAGATTATAAGCAAGGTGCTGCGCGCCTCACTTGAACCCATATCGATAAAGGAGCACCTTCAGCGCACACTTGAGCTGATTCTTTCGGTATCGTGGCTGGCCCTTGAGAAAAAGGGATCGATTTTTTTGACAGTCGAAGGAAAAGAAGAGCTTGAGATGGTGGCATGGCACGGACTTGGGGATAATCTCCTTGAACTGTGCGGGGTGATACCTTTTGGCTACTGCCTCTGCGGACGTGCGGCGCAGACCAGGAAAGTCGTCTTTTCAGACTGCATGGACGACCGGCACGATGTGAGATTCGACGGTATGCAGCCCCACGGTCACTATTGTGTGCCTATAATCTCCGAAGATAAGATGCTTGGTGTCATCAATATGTACGTCAGGCACGGTCACAAGAGAGACGAAAGGGCTGACGATTTCCTCAACGCCATAGCAGACACGCTTGCCGGTATAATAGAGCGCCGCTCCATACAACGAAAACTCCGGCACATGGCACTTTATGACAATCTCACGGGGATTCCAAACCGCACGATGTTCTTTGACCGTCTTGGGCAGTCCCTTGCTCTGGCCAAGAGAAATAACCGGATTCTTGTACTGCTCTACCTTGATTTGGACAAGTTCAAGCATATCAACGACACACTTGGCCATGACGCCGGTGATGAGCTGCTCAAGGAAACGGCACGAAGGCTCCAGACATGCCTGCGAAAATCCGACACGGCTGCCCGCATGGGCGGGGATGAGTTCACGGTAATTCTAACTGAAGTGGCAGATGAGAGAGATGCGGCATCCGTTGCCAAAAAGATAATCGACACCCTGCAGGAACCGCTTGAGTTAAAGGGTTATTTGTGCCCAATTGGCACAAGTATAGGAATCAGCATATATCCCACATCGGCAACCGAGGCAGGCGCCCTCATAAAAAAGGCCGACATGGCGATGTACGCGGCCAAGACAAGCGGCAGGGGGAATTACCAGTTTTATGCTGGCGAAAGGGTGACCTTTGACCTAATCGTCGATTACGCCGTGAAGTTTGTCATGTTCAACGGCGGCAGGTGGGACCATAACAAGTGGCTTGGCCTCCTGTTTGACCTTCAGAGGAGGGGATTTGAGTTTTCCGAACTGGACAGGGCATCTTTAGGGCTTGTCCTTGAGGCGTTGAAGCCGCTGCAAGCTTCTGCCATCGGGAATATGAACACGATGAGTTTACTCAATCTAAGTGCCGCGGCCTTTCTACAAAAAAACGGCGGCTCATGGGACAGTTCACAGTGGGCGGATTTTCGCCGTGACCTTTCCGCAAGCGGTGTTAAATTAAACGACTCTACGGCTGAGATGGTAAAGGGCTTTATGGAATCTCTAAAGGGGCTTTATCTGTCATTTGCGACAGCCGAGAAATCGGCAGGATGAGTTTTCCCCTGTATTTGCCGCAGGCAGTGTTTTATTATTTCAGGCGTTTTGCAGCAACTCCTCAAACTGCTCAAGCAGCGTGCCTTCGCTGAAAGGCTCATCAAGCGGCACACCGGTTTCCCTCCACTGCCTCAGACAATCCTCCGGCGCAATCCCCTCCGAAATTATCCGGTTTGATAGCTGATTGAAGTAGTTATATCTTATCTCGAAATTCTCATATATAAACCATTTCACCTTCTCTGGCTGGAATACCTTGTCTATCTCGGCAATCGCCTCTGTAACCAGTATATGCAGCCTGTCTTTTTGGAAATATGACGCCGCTGGATTTGTCAAAAGGAGCTTATCTTTATGGGCAAGCAGCATATCAAAAAACAAGTTCCTCTCCACAAGGTCTGTCAGCGCCGAGGCTACCCTGTGCATGTCCTCTATCATCACCTGTATTATATCCGCCTTTTCAAATATACCCGCTGAGTTTACAAGTTCCATCGATGGTGTATCGTTGCCGAGAATGTAAAAAGACAGCATTCCGCCAAACTCCCCGGCGATTTCAATGTTTCTGAGCGCCCCTTGTGAACTTGTCGCATCAGATAAATTAATCGAAAACGGGCGCTCCATCTTATTAAGCATCGACACCTGCTCAGCACTAAGCCTCAACAGACGGCGGACGAAGTCAATCTGCGTCTCATAGTCCTGACCTATCAGGGCCACGGTCTTAGGCACTGCGATTCCACCGAGGCAGTCTATATAATACGTATGGAACAGGCTCTCGAAGAGGCGGCTTCCAAGCTGTAGAAACAGGTTTCTGCTGTCGCTCTTGTCTTTGTCTGAGAGAACTTTGCTCGTGTATCTGTTAAAGCGGACTGTCTTTCTCTGTGATGGGTCAACGTTATACAGGTATGAGACCTCGCTTAGAACATCATCAAGCTCATTACTTACTGTAACCAGCGCGTTATACTGCGCCTCATCGAAAGACACGCCGCGTTTTATCCTTGCTATGTCATCGTTGAGTGATGAGATCTTCTTTTGAAGCGGCTCCATGAAAGAATACATAATCGTGTTAGACCACCAGTCGAGGTGGCTGCTCAGAGGCTCGAAAAACATCGTCAGCGACAACTTAAGCTCACGAATGAACTTATCCTTATCTATAAACTCAGCGGCGGCTGCCTCTTTCTTAGTATCCTTAAAAAATCCAAACTTGGTTGCGGCACCTTCCGCCCCAGTAGCGTCTGATACTCGTTTTTTCTGGACATTGGGCAGAAAGAAACTTGACATACTTGTTGCCTGCATGTCGGCGCGCCTGACCTCAAGGCCCAGCTCATTGAAGGATTCCATGTATCTTGCCTTAGCAGAGTCGATGGCGTTTAGAAAATCGTTCTTTACGTTTTGAGTCTTCTCTCGAATCTCCTCTATACGTGATAGAAACTCCTTGTCGTGCAGCGGGTTATAGTTATATCTGTAGCCAAAGATCCTTGACAGCTCAAGATTGTAGTAATTATACAGCTCTGTGGGATTGAGATGTCCCTTCCACTTTGCAACAAGGGCGTCCTTGTCGCGCATCATTCGCTGGAGAAAGCCGCTGAGGCTTGCCAGTTCCTTTGTCTGATACTCAATATTGGCCTCTTTATTTGAGTCTTGCCCTATGGTGTTTTTAATAAGATTATTAAGGGCGTTTGTCTCATCGACGGTCTTTTTCAGATTCTTTAGGGCATACTCCCCCTGAAGCTGTTTTACAAGGCTCTTGATGACAAAGACAAACTCATCCATGCCGGAGTCCTGCCACGCCTGTGTTTCATTATTGTCCTTGATATAGCGCATTGCCGCGGAGGTCTCGACCTGCACGATTGGGGCGTCCTTTAGTTTTGTAAACGGGGCAAGAGATTTCTCCAGATCGCCCTTGTATTTACTGAGAAGCTCTGCAACTGTCTCCTTTTTGCCGTCGCCCAGGCTCTTTTCCACCACCGCGGCCTTACACGTCTGGACAAACATGATACGCTGGTCAGCGTCCATTATCTTGTTCAAAACCCTCTTGTCGGCATCTTTCATCGGGCTTGTGATGGCAGACAGATATATTATCATATCGGCCTGCGGCAGGAATTCACGCAGTGTGAGGTCTTCGTGTTCCTTGTTGCCAAAGGCGTCAAGGCCTGGGGTGTCCGCTATCTCAGTGCCGTCCTCAAGCAGGAAGCTCGGCAGAGAGAGCCTGATATATTTTACGTTGAACTTATTCTGAGGGTTTTCGTCCTCTGACGTATATTTCCATATAGATTCGGTCAAGACCTCCTGACCGCGCTTTTTCACCTGAGAGCCGTTGTCGAAATTCAGCTCCAGCTCTGGTTCGGGCGACTTCGAGCAAAACACAATCATATTCGTAGTGGCCTTGCTTTGCTCCTTTAGTATCTTCTTCCCCGTGCCCAAAAGTACATTAAGCAGGGAGGACTTTCCTGAGCTGGTGATCCCGACAAGGCCGCTTTTAACCGTGTGCTTTGAGAACATGGCAAGATTGGCGGTCAGATTTTCTATTCTCCTGCCAAACTGCTCCATCCCAACATCCTCAAGCCTGGCCAGAGCATCTTTGAGCCGGTGTAAGAACTCCTGTATCCGCAACTCGTCTCTTTCTGTCATATTATCTGCCTTCTAACTCCTGTGCCAGATCCCATTGCTGCTGGAGTCTCATGTACTTTTGTTCCAATTCCATCTTCTCTTCCTGATATTTGTCGGCAAGGCTGCGCGCCTTATGCAGATCATTTTCAAGCTGCTTAAACTTGTTTTTGAAATAATCATCGCCGGCGAGGCGCAGAAGCTCCACATCAAGCTCATCTTTTTCGGACTCAAGGCGTCTTATTTGACTGTAGAGATTATCGAGGGCGTTAGTCAGCTGGTTGGCAACCTTTTCATTTGTGTCTCTTTCCTTTGTTGCTATGTTCAAGAGTTTTTTCACAGACAAAAACACGCCCTGAAGCACATCGACCTGGTCTTTTGCCCCGCCGCTTGAGAGCTGTTTGATTTGTCCTACCTCAGCCATGAGTGTGTGATGTCTCTTCCCCATGTCTTTAATGTCATTTATAACATTTTCGGAGATGAATCTCATAACATCTGCACCGGTATTAGTTAACTTTGACAGCGTTGCGCGCTCATAAGCTGTTATCTTTTCTGCTATTGCGGATATGGAGTCTTCAACCTTGCCGCTGAAAAAGGGAAGCTGTTTTTCTATTGTACCTACTATGTCTAAAAGCAGCCTGTTTTGGTCCTTTACGCTGTGCTGCAGTGTCCTGTTTATAGTCTGGATTGCGTCCTGCAGCCCAGCGTTTTGCTCTATAGCCTCCGCAAGGCGTTTTCCAAAGTCTTCCTCGATGTGGCCTTTCAAATCGCTCATACTGTTAAGGTATTGCTTATTAAATAAGATGGCGTCTTCCTTTTCCTTGTTGAATTCGCTTACCAGCTTTTTCATAGAGTAATAGACGCCCTTGAGCATCTCGCCATCTTCCTTAGAGCCAGTCTGAAGGGATTGCTTTATTGCCTCTTCTATCTTTGTGGAAATACCATCCATTTGCCCCACAATATGCAGCGTGTCTTTAATTGCGGATAAGTCACTCTTTATCGCGTTTGAGGCATTAGAATTGTCCTCTTCCTGCCTTTGAAGCCCATGAAGCACC
>JADFXZ010000139.1:0-428 GCA_015233265.1 Nitrospirota bacterium | reverse complement strand
AATGCCTCGTCTATCTTTGTGGAGACCCCCTCAATTTTCGTACCCTGAGCATCAAGCGTCTTTTGAAGCGCGTCGCCGATGGCTGATAAAGCGGCAGAGAAATCCCTCTTCATTGCGCTTGAGGCCGCCTGTGCCTGCTGCACATGGGCCGCCAATAAGTCCATCGCCTGCCTCATCGAATCCTGATTCGCCTTTTCGGCAATGGCCGCGGTTGCCTCACTGATTGTTGTGATTTGTCTGGAGAGCTGATCCATAGAGCTGGAAATAGATGCCTTTACCGCCTCTATCTCGTCTGAAAGCCCGGATTTCTCCCCCAATTTCTCTATAATTTGTTCCGAGATTGCCGTAATTCGTTCGCCGAGTTGCCCGATTTGGGGCTTCAGAGCGCCCTCAAGCTCCATGATACTACGACCTAATCTTTCAGTCTG
>JADFXZ010000047.1 GCA_015233265.1 Nitrospirota bacterium | reverse complement strand
CATCGTTCTCAGTTACGCCGCAAGCGGCGGGGAATAGAACCCCAAGAGATTAAATTCAGGATGCTTATCTCGTCAAGTTGGTGCGATAGTAACAGACGAACATTTTTCTATAAAAGGTATAGAATGGAATAGTTCAGCGGAGGGTCAGCCTCCTTGTATGTTGAGAAATGTTGAACATCTCTTAAATTATGAAGACAAGTCTGCTTATAGTGATTATGAGTTAAATAAAGGAGAATTTAGGGCAAAGATAGATAAGATGTATTTATCTATAATTAACAATGAAGAATTCCAAAATAAATTAGCTGGAAGAAATGTGTCTTTTTGTTTCAAAGATATACAAAATGAAATAGAAGATGGAAAAAATCAGGTTCATACAAGATCACTACATGCAGAGGAAAACGCGTTTTTACAGATAGCCAAATATGGCGGTCAAGCTATCAGCGGAGGGATACCATTTACTACAGCAAGCCCATGCGAGCTTTGTTCAAAATAAGCATATCAACTCGGAATTAAAGAAATCTATTTTATCGAGCCATATCCAGGAATATCAAAAGAACATATTCTTGGATTTGGTAAAAATAGGCCGAATCTTATTCTATTTCATGGCGCTATTGGAAGGGCATATCATCAATTATATGAACCTATCCTTCCTTACAAAGACGAATTGAGATGGATGTTATCAGCTTAGGTGCAGGTCATTTAAATTAGGAGTCACGGTTATTTGATTGTCGAATAGCAACCGTGTAAATTGTGGCTGAAACTATGTTCGACTTCTGGTTAAATATCGCCATTGTCATTAACTCCATTTTATAAATTACCGGCTGATTACTAATTAGCTGATTACCGGCGCTGTGGACAACTGGGGCATAGACACGCATATAAACAAGGTTCGTTTGTGCTCAGCCAATAGACGTCATTTAAACAGGTCGCGCAGGTTTTGCTTAAATTTCTTCACGGTCTCAATCGTTGAAACGGCGTATGGTTTTGTTGCCGGCGGGATTTTTTCCTCCAGGGCGTCGGTCATGTCCATAAATAAATTAAATGTCTTTCGCAGGAATACTATGACTAAATCGAACATCGTTGTCGCAATTAAAAACATCGTCAACATCAGCAAAAATAGCACTATCAGATACCAGTGGTTTATCCTTAATATCTCAAAGAAGGTCTTGCCTCCGATTTCCCCCCACTTTAAAAAGGTGTTCTCCCATGAGTCATGGAAAAATTCGGCATAAAGCACCGCCCCAGATATCATCCCTAAGATTGACGGGATGGCATCAAGCGACCCCTCGCCAAGCGCTCCCGCCGCTGTCCCAGGGCAATATCCCATTATCGCAATCCCCGCGCCAAATAGCAGCCCCCCAATTATCTGAGGTATTATCACGGTTTTTGGCACGTGCAGCTCGAAAATCCCCGCGTCTTTAAATATAAATATCAGTACGACAGAGGCCATTAAAACGGGAGTACCGACGCGAAACACGGTGAAATCCTGAAGGCGAAACAAGCTGCTTACTATGTCATATTTGCACAGACGCGATTTTTGTAGCACAATGCCAAACAATAGCCCCAGTATCAACCCGCCGTAGAGGCTCGTCGGCCCCTTGACAGCCTCAATTGTGCCAGAGTCGAACGTCTGAACTAATCTGCCTAATAATTCTTTATACGTGATTAATTCAATCATATCAGTCCTTTCTCACTGCCAATACCCGTGTTCTATAAAATAGGAACGTTGTAACCACCCCGCCTGCCCACAGGGACATCATAAAAATAAACCCGGCTGGGGCGAGTTGAATCACACCGGAAATCAACAGGCCGCTGACGCAGCCACCGGCTATCCTCGCCGCAAATCCCATCATTATTCCGGCTGCAAATGCCCAGAGCCACCTTCTCGCCGTCGACTTCCCCTTCGAAAAACTCCACAAATATGGCACTGTGTTTAATTTAAAATCCCCTGAGTATCTCGATGAGAGAAAGCTGCCAATAGTGGTACCAAGTATCAGGGCCATTGTCCAGTCTATCACCGGTTCATAGACCCCCCAGTAGCTTATCTTGTTTGCATGGTCAGGGTATATCAGCGCCTCAGCCATTGACCCCATCGCCGTATATCCCCTTGTTATCCCCAATGGCCTGTCAGACAGATAAAATGAAAGCACTTCAACCAGGCCAAAGGCTATCCCTGCCGGTATCGGCCACCACCTCTTTGGTTTACACGTCGCAATGAAAAACAGCGACCCTAATAGCGGCCAGCCACTGTTTAAAAACACCGTGTAGGCAAAACCCAGTATTAAGACAGACCACCACTTAGGGCGAGCTACAAGCATCATTGACAGCAACACCATCAACGGCCAGCCGCTCTTTATACTAATCGACAATACGGCAACAGCAGCTACTGCGATAGCTCCTAAGGCAAGCCGGGCACTTGGCTGCATCGGCATGTTCATTTATAATCTACACCCATACTCATAGTCTTTTCGTATTATTATGATACCCACTGTATTTGTATAACCCAGTTTGTCGTGATTTTCACAAATATAACCGCCAAGAGGCAAGTCTGCGGAGATCCCCTCAGGGGCAACACCCGCAGCCCGCTTCCGTTTGAGCCTTGACCCTACCATTTACTTATCAGCAAGTTGTCCTTGTCCCTAAACGACCCCAATGAAATCATAACCAAATCGACGAAATACCATAGACCAAAACCACCCATTGTCAACATCATTGCTATCCCTGTGCCAACCTTATTGCAATAGAACCTGTGACCACCAAGCCACCCAGTCAAAAAACACAGCAACAGCGCTATCATGCGGCTTTTTGTCGACTCATCAGCCATTATTTTCGACATACTCTCACCTCCGGTTATTAATTTAAGTAAGCTATCCGGCAGGGCGCGCTATTCTCCTGTGACAAGCGTACACTGGCGCGTATAGGTACCGAATATGCTGAGATTTTCCTTGTTTACCGTATAGACGCTCTTGATGCCGCCGTCTTTCATAGCCGTCTCAATGCTGCCGTTGCCGATTGAAATCGCCCCAAAAAATGAATGAATGCAACCCCTTCCGACCTTTGTGCCATTTTGAGCCGTCCCCATGCTTACCGGCATTGTGGTGTCAGTATAGACCCAGCCCACAGGGCCGTCGGCGACAAAACCGCAGCCAGTCAATAAAACCGCCGCCACGGCAATTACGGCTATTAATGTCACCACCCTTAAAACTCGCCTTGCTGTCATAAAATCAATCCCTCCATCGTAATATATAATAAAGCAACTGTTTCAAATCTAATAATAGAACAAATCCGTTAATTTGTCAATCAATTTTGTCGCGATATAACTGGCGGGGCAATTTATTTTAATATCGCAGAAGCCCGTGGCAGGCTAAAGCCAGAATTCTGGATACCTGCGGCTTCTGGGAATGTTATTGACAATAATGGCAACGACAAGCATAACCGCGGCGCCGGCCCCAACGGGCATCAACGCATAGGAAAAGCCCAGGGCATGGATGTTATTACCACTGATGACGGCAATCAGGGCAGTAGCGCCGCCAGGCGGGTGCAATGTTCGTGTGGCATGCATCAGGGCAATCGCCGTTGCAACGGCAGCCGCCGAGGCCAGCCACATTTGACTATGAAACACCTGATATGAGGCCGCACCAATGACCGCCGAAAGGATGTGTCCGCCTATCAGATTCCTCGGCTGAGCAAGCGGACTCTTAGGCGCACCGTAAAGAAGCACGGCTGAGGCACCAAACGACCCAATCATCATCACTCTGTCAACGCCGTCCAAGACGTTAAAATTAATGAAGGCCACTGCCCCTATACCGCAAAAAGCCCCTATCCACGACCAGATGATCTCACTTATGCTGGCCATTGGTGGGGACTTTGACGTGCCCTTCATCTTTTCAAAATATTCGCTTATTCCGCTCATAATGCACCTTAGCAATTATATTATTCTACATGCCGAAAACGCAAGAATTATTTATGCGTGTACTGTGGGCGCTACAGTGCAATTGCAATACTTGTAATCCACTGCCGTGCGCGTATACTTATGTGACCTGTTAATGTTACAATGCCCCCAAGCTTATTTTAAGCATTCAATAAAAAAGAACCTTGGGGAATGCTATGACTTATACAAAGATCGTTGCCACTTTAGGCCCGGAGACATCGAATGACCATGGCGTAGAAGACCTTATCAGAGCAGGTGTGGATGTGTTCAGGTTGAATTTCTCTCATGGTTCTCATGAGCAACACAAGGAAAGGATAGATTTAATACGAAGGGTATCGAAGAGAATTGGTTCAGAGGTTGCCCTGCTGCAAGACCTCTGCGGCCCGAAAATCCGTACGGGAAAGATGCACTCTGGAGGCGTAAAGCTCGTTGAAGGGGCAAAGGTGTCTATTGTTACCGAGAATGCTGAGAATGTCGAAGGCACTGAGGAGCGCTTTTCATGTATCTATGAGTTATTGTCAAAAGACGTAAACCCAGGTGAAAAAATCCTCCTCGATGACGGCTCGATGGAATTACGGGTGGACAGCGTAGATAAGACGCAGGTGTTTTGTACAGTCATAAGAGGTGGACTATTAAAGAGTTCTAAGGGGATGAACCTCCCCGGAAGTAAAATATCCTCTCCCGCACTCACTGACAAGGACAGGTATGATCTGGAATTCGGTCTCAGGGAAAGAGTGGATTTCGTAGCGCTGTCATTTGTCAGGGATGCAAACGACATCAGGCAGCTTCGTAATATAGTGGGTGCCAATGACATTCGTATTATCGCAAAAATAGAAAAGCCAGAGGCAATAGACCACATAGACGAGATAATCCAAGAATCAGACGGGGTGATGGTGGCAAGAGGTGACCTTGGCGTGGAGATGGACCTTGCAGAGGTACCAGTGCTGCAAAAACAAATCATTCACAAGGCAAACGCGGCCGACAGATATGTCATCACGGCAACCCAAATGCTTGAGTCCATGATAGAAAACCCGTTCCCAACCCGTGCCGAGGTAACTGACGTGGCAAATGCGGTCATAGACGGCACAGACGCGGTGATGCTCTCCGGTGAAACAGCAGTAGGCAAGTATCCAATAGTAACTGTAAAGACGATGAAGCATATTGCAAGGACAACTGAAAGGTACTTAAAAGGACACCCCCCTAAATGGAACTGGGTACATATCAATACATCCACTGAGGTGTATAACGCCATATCACGCTCGGTATTGCAGTTTTCCAGGGATTTAGATATCAAGGCAATATGCGCCTATTCACCATCAGGTGGAACCTCTGTATATCTTTCGAAAAGCAGACCATTTGCACCAATTATCATGTTCACGCCAAACATTGAAGCCGTGCGAAGAATGCACCTATACTGGGGCGTAATCCCTATTTTGGATACGACTATCAAATCAAACGAAGAACTCTACAAAAAGGCAAATGAATTAGTTCAGGAAAGGGAATTTGCCAAACCAGGAGATAAGGTTTTATTAATCTATGGCAGCGTATTTGGACACGTAGGTAAGAACAGTATTCTCGAGATTAAGACAGTTGAAGGGATATTAAAGAAATAGCCGGCTTTTCTTTAAAAACAGAGCAGGCAACCAGCGCTTGTATATAAATTAGTGGGGATATGCAATGTCTATTTCAGGCAATATAATTTCAGAGATACAGGTAATGGACAGCAGAGGATTTACACTGATTGAGCTGCTGATTGTTATTGCGATAATAGGGATATTGACTGCTATTGCGGTACCGGAATTCATGGGGCAGAGGGAGAAATCAAAGGTGCGGGCAACGCAGTCGAGCGCCAAGGGCGCTGTTGCCGACTTACAAGCATGTCTCGATGCTTACGTAGCCGGAGACCCTATCATCACAAATAATGATATATATGGAGGACCGGGCGCAAAAGGATGTTATGAGGCCTCCAACGCAAGCACCACGGGTAAAACCTGTTTATCGGTCTTCAATCAACAAGCCAGCGTAAACCAATACCCTCCATACCCTGGCGGTTTGGCAGCCGTTATATCCCTCTTTTTGGGCAACCATAACATTAGTGGAGATAAGAGCGCGTATAACGGTCTTCCATTGTTCGTAACTGCCTCTCCGACAGACGGACAGGTGCTTTTAAGTCCATCTGGGAGCACCTCCGTCTATATGCTTGCCTATGCCTCAAACTTCACAGCCCCGGTATTCAGCCAATTAGTAATCAGCCGGTAATCTATAAAATGGCAGCCGCCGCCGATGTATGCGTGATGACAGATTATGCTGGAGAATTAAGTGGACACAATACTTAATTATTCAGCAAACAAGTGGCAGCAACTATTTGAGGGGCGGGGAGATACTGCTTGACTCATGTTTCATAAACGGTGAAAATCCAGCATTACACAGTTTGTTGAACAGTCTCGATGTTATAACTCATTCTCAGCACCATCGCTGGCTACCAGTCCTTCTGCACGTTGGGGTAGCCGCCCTTTTTCTCCTTGTCGTCAATCATGGAGCGTGGGACGTTGTCCTGTTTTAGTCCTTCAAGCATCTGGTTGGCCTCTTCTTTGGTCATTGGAGGGGGCTTGACGCCTTTCAAATCCTGTGGTTTTTCAGGGGACGGCGCCGGGGTGGTCTGAGGCTGGTCTTTGGCGTCTTTACCATGCCCTTTTTCGTCTTTGTCTTTATCATTTTCTTTGTCCTTGTCTTTATCTTTTTCTTTGTCCTTGTCTTTATCTTTTTCTCTATCTTTGGCGTCTTTGTTCTGTTCTTTGTCCTTGTCGTTTTTATTATTTTCTTTATCTTTATTGTCTTTTTTATTGTTCTTTTTTTCGTCTTTCTTGTCATCTTTATTGTTTTTGGGCTTTTGTGGTTGTTCTTTGAGTTGATGGATTTTTTTGCTGGTGATTTCGTAGTTTCGCCTTGCGTCTGAGTCAGTGTCATCAAGTTCAATTGCGCGTTTGAAGTATTGCAGGGCGCTTTCGTATGCTGACATAGATGCCTGGGGATTTTCTTCCTCCATAGTTTTTCCAATCATATACTGAGCGTTACCGGCATTGTAGTTTGAGCGTTTCTCGATGGAGGGGTCTTTGGTTGACATGGATTTCGTAAAGGACTCAACCGCCTTCTGATAATCCCCCTTGTTATAGTAGGCCGTGCCGGTGTTGTAATTGAGCACATCCGACTCAGGGGTCTTTTTAAGCGCCTCGTCGTATTTCCTTATCGCCTCGTCGTATTTCCCTTCTTTATTAAGTTGATTACCTTGTCTTACCGGGTCTTGAAATATACCGGCATGAGCTATGGCGCTGCCCATCGCAGTCAGAAATATCAACAATGCCAGAATCTTAATGACTGATTGCCTCATCTCATTCGCTTCCTTTCGGGTATGAGGGCCTCTAACATTACTAGAATCAGGGCAAGGGCAAGCGGGTACTGAAACTGCTCATTATAGCGCCGCTGCATTTTCTCCTGCGTCTCGTTTTTTTGCGCATGGGAGAGCTTTTCGTCATATAATAGTTCAAGACCAACTTCGGCGCTGCCCGCCCTGAGATAGCTTCCCCCCGTGGTTAAGGCAATTTTCTCTAACATCACCTCATCCAGACGTGATTTCACCATATTGCCGTCGCTGTCTTTTAAGAACTGTGAACTGCCTTTTTCGTCTGTCACCTGGATGAGTTCACCTTCTGGTGTGCCAATTCCAACGGTATAAATTGTCATCCCCACGTCTTTTGCCCTCTGTGCGGCGCTCAGGGCGCTGCCCTCAAGGTCTTCGCCGTCTGTTATTAGTATCAAATTCTTGTCTTTTGCTGGATTGTCCTTGTAGATGTTAATGGCCTCGTCGATTGCGCTTGCTATGTTTGTGCCGCCAACTGGGATGGAATTCACACTAAGCTCATCTAAGGCAAGCATAAAGCCGTTGTAGTCAACTGTCAGCGGCGAAAATAGAAATGCCTTCCCGGCAAATCCAATCAGGCCAACGCGGTCACCCCTGAGCTTTTTAATTAAATCGTTTACGGCAAATTTAGATCGCGCCAGACGGTTGGGTTTGACATCTGTGGCAAGCATACTCTTTGACGTATCGACAGCTATGAGTATGTCAGACACACGGCGTTTGACCTCCTCCAGATGAAACCCCCACTGAGGTCTCATCAATGCCGCTACACACATTAACACCGCCGCCGTAATCAGGGCAGCCCTGAGATACTGCCTTGTCTGGCTCAGCCCAATAGTTAACTCTGGCATCAGGGCAGACTCGGCAAACCTGTTAAGCGCCTTGCTGCTACCTCTAAACGCGGCTATATAAAACACCACCGCCACTGCCGCAACCCATAGCAGATACGCCGCTTGCAAATCTCCAAACCTCACGGTATCCTCCTCAGGACAGTCGTCCTTAGTCCCGTCTCAATCAGGAGCAGCCCAAGCGCCACATACAAAAACAAATAAAAATACTCATTGTATTCAAAAAAACGTTTTTCCTCGAAGCGTGTCTTTTCAAGCTTATCTATCTCTTCATATATCTTCTTTAACGATTCAAAGTCAGTTGCCCTGTAGTACTGTCCGCCGGTCAGCGTGGCAATGTCAGTCAGCGTGTCGTCGTCTACATCGATTTCAATGTTTTGATAGACGGTATTGCCTAAGAGGTCCTTCATTGGATAGGGCACAGGGCCTTTGGAGCCAGCGCCAATTGTATAGACCTTGATGTTGAGCGCACGGGCGGCCTCGGCTGCCGTCATCGGGGAGATTGTCCCCATGTTGTTTCTGCCGTCAGTAAGCAGTATGACCACCTTTGACTGCGCCTTTGTGTCCTTAATCCTGTTGATAGATGCGGCAAGACCGTTTCCAATGGCCGTGCCGTCTTCAAGCATTCCGATGTAAATACGGTCGAGATTCATTAGCAGATAGTTATAGTCAGTCGTAAGTGGGCTTGCCGTATATGCCCTGCCGGCAAAGGCCACCATCGCAATTCTATCTCCATTTCGGCTCTTTATGAAATCCCTGACAACTAACTTAATGGCATCGAGACGATTTTGCCGCTTGCCTTTGTATGAGAAATCCTCGGCAAACATACTCGTCGATAAATCCACGGCAAGGGCTATGTCTATGCCTTTTGTCTGTACTGTGGTCTCCTCCAGGCGTTTTTGCGGCCTTGCAAGTGCGATAATCAACAGGACAACGGCAAGAATCCTTAATATTACCACGTAGCGCAGCGCCCTCGTCTTAAACGTCTCACCTACGCCAGATAATAGTTCTCCCGTTGAGAATCTGACCGCTGAGACAGATTGATTGCTCAGCCTCAGAACAAACAGGGCAATCGCCACTGGGATTAACAGCAGCACCCATGGGTCATGAAGTATTAAATACCCGTCGGTAAGCTGCAGAGCGTTTAACAGCGGCAGTCCTTTAATAAAATCTATCATGTAGTCAATCATTCTACGGCAACTCCCTCGTCTCATCCACAAACTTTCCAGCCGATATGAAACTTCCCCGTATCTCCTCAAACGACGGCCCGTACTTTGCAAACTTGACCATATCAGACCTGTTGAGGAAATCTCTGAGTAGGTCCTTGTGCGCCTCAGATAGTTCCTTTGCGTCCCGAACCATGAATAAGAACTCCTCTGTGGTCATATCAGGGGCCTTGAGCTTAAACCTGTCTTCGATATAGTACCTGACAATTGAGGAAAGCTCACTAAAATATTCCTTTATCAGACCGGCCTTATCGAGGTTCTTTTCCTTTAAACGCTGAAGCGCCTCGTAGGCGATTTCATGCGCACAGCGAGGGGGCGAAGACAGCGCCTGTTTTTCCTTCCTTTTCTTAAACAAATAATAAACCAGGGCGGCAACGGCGGCAATCAAAAGTGCTCCAACAATATACCAGTAAAAAATTCGCGCACCAGTATCCTCAACAGGGCCATGAATGCCAGCAATCTCCAGCGTATCGTTATCAAACAATGTACTTTGAACTACGACGACAACGGGCGGCACTCCGGCCTCTTTCGCCGCACCTGCCGCCTTATATTTTACCTTATAACCTCCGATTGTATATTCGCCGGGGATAAATCCCCTCATCACGTACTGCATCGTGTATTGTTTATCGAAGAGAAAACCGCGCGTTACAAGTGAGGACTTAACAACCGTGAGGTTATCAACGTCGACCGTTGGAAACTCCATGTCTTTGCCATCTTTAACGGTGATAGAATAAACAAATCTCTCCCCGATGGCAACGGTGTTTTTAAAGGCCGAGGCGGTTACGTTGTCATCTGCCGCCGCGGCAGCGCTTGCCATAAGTAAAATCAACAATATAGTCAGGACTGTTTTTAACGCCATATAATCAGCGGTTTAGCCTGCGCTCTCTTATTCTGAAAAATCTTATCAGGGTCTTAATATAGGGCACATCTGTACTTATCTCGATGTGGTCAACTCCACACCGGACAAAAAGCCGTCTACGGTCTTCAAACATCCTGGCGGCCTGCTGCCTGTAGTTGTTTCTTACTGCGGCACTCGACGTATCGACAACAAACAATTTCCCCGTCTCAGCATCCTCCAGCGCGATAATCCCGACATTGGGCAGTGCGCGTTCCACAGGGTCAGTGAGCGTTACGGCTATAATATCGTGCCTCTTGTTTGCAATAGACAGCGGTTTTTCATATCTTGGGGCATGGAAATCAGAGATAATAAACACGACTGCCCTGCGGCTGCTTACCTTATTTAGGTATTCTATGGCCGCCGCAATATCAGTGCCCTTACTCTGCGGTTTGAGATACAGAGATTCCCGAACAACCCTTAAAACGTGCTTTGCGCCTTTGGCCGGCGGGATAAATGCCTCAATCTTATCTGTAAATGCGATAAAACCCACCTTATCGTTATTTTTTATGGCGGACAGCGCCAGCACACAGCTTAGCTCCGCGGCCAAATCGCGCTTCAGGCGCGCCGTGGTGGCAAAGGAACACGACTGAGAAAGGTCAAGCAGAAATATAATAGTCAGCTCACGCTCTTCGACGAATTTCTTTATAAACGGCTCGCCCATTCTTGCCGTGACGTTCCAGTCGATAGATCGAATATCGTCGCCGGGGGTGTACTGCCGTACCTCGTCAAACTCCATACCGCGTCCCTTAAATACGCTCCTGTAGTGACCGGTAAAGAAATCAGCGGCCATGCGGCGCGTCTTTATCTCCACCCTTCGGATGTTCTTAATGACATCGGTTGGAAGCATATTGAGTTAAGGGACTTCCACTTCTTCGAGAATGCGGCGCACGATGTCGTCAGAGGTCTTGTCCTCGGCCTCGGCCTCGTAGCTTACGATGACGCGGTGCCTAAGAATGTCAGGGGCGATGGACTTAACATCCTGCGGCGTGACAAACCCGCGGCCCTGGATGAAGGCATAAGCCTTTGCGGCAAGGGCAAGATAAATCGTAGCGCGCGGCGACGCCCCGTACTGGATTAACCCCGTGAGTTCACTAAGTTTATAGTCCTGCGGCTGCCGTGTGGCAAACACGATATCGACGATATATTTCTCAATTTTCTCGTCCATATAGACCTCATCGATAACCATACGGGCGTTCATAATCTCGGCAGGGGTGATGACGGCAAAGGCGCTGACTTCCCTTGAAGTAAATGCCATGCGCCTTAGAATTGTGCGCTCTTCGTCCTTGTCAGGATATGTAATCTTGAGCTTGAGCATGAAACGGTCGGTCTGGGCCTCAGGCAGGGGGTAAGTGCCCTCTTGTTCGATGGGGTTTTGAGTAGCCAGAACGAGAAACGGCTCTTTGAGTTTATATGTGTTGTCGCCGATTGTGACCTGGCGTTCCTGCATAGCCTCAAGCAGGGCGCTTTGGACTTTAGCCGGGGCGCGGTTGATCTCGTCAGCCAGAATGATGTTAGAAAATATTGGACCTTTCTTTGTTGAGAACGTACCGTCCTTGGGGTTATAGATTTGGGTACCGATGATGTCGGCAGGCAGCAAGTCGGGAGTAAACTGGATACGGCTGAAATCGGTCTTAATTGCCTGAGCGAGGGCCTTTACGGCGGTGGTCTTAGCAAGCCCTGGCACGCCTTCAAGCAGCACATGACCATTTGCCAAAATACCTACAAGCAGCCGCTGCAGCAGATAGCGTTGACCAACAATGATCTTCTCAAGTTCCGACATGAGAAGGCTGATAAACGCGCTTTCCCTTTTGACCTTCTCGTTGATAATTAAAATGTCCTTATCGGCCATGATAGATGAGCCTCCTGTTACAATATAAGTTATACTACGGGCAACTAATAATTCTATCACATGAGGGCAGACAAATTCCAGATGTGCCAGATGTGTAATTGGGGATTTCAGGGGAAACGAGCTGTGATAGAATATCGATTTGATATCAGGGGGTGGATGGCATCGCCACTGCAAGGGTGTGGTCAACAGCGGGGTATCTGTTAGAAGAGAAACAACTGACGATCTTCGTAAATCTTACAATATTCCTTTCCTTGCTTTTTCACATAACTCAGTATCGTATCCTCGTTACCATGTTTCCCCACTGTACTTGCAAAATACCCATCCGACCAAAATTCTCCGCCCCATAATTGACGCTTAACATGTGGACAACGCTTAAATACCTCCCTCGCTGTGAAACTTTTCATTATTGTTACAATCTTAGTCATACTATACACTGGAACTGATTGTACTAAAAAATGTACATTATCCTTGTCTGTTCCAATCTCCAAAAACTTTATCTGATATCGCTTTTCTATTTCTAAACACACTTCTTTCAAAACAACATCCACTTGTTCATCAAATACTGCTCGCCTATACTTTGCTGGAAATACTAAATGGTATAGCAGTACAGTAACATTATGACTCTTGTGTACATATTTGCTCACACATATATTTTACGCCGCAAGCGGCGGGGAATAAAACCCCGAGAGATTCAATTGTGCGTTCATCCGCGTTTAATTTCAGAAGATTCCAGTAGCCGAGGCTGATGAGAAAATCTCCAGCAAAGCTGGACTTCCCGGCCCCGTTTGGTCCGGCAACAATCCACATCCATTTTGACATTGGATTAGGTTATTCCGAACTACTGGTTGTTTTCTTTGCGGGAGGCATATGGACGAAAAGTTTGCCGCCAACAGAGTAGTGAGTTGGGATACCGAGTGCGTCATTTTCGGCAACAGCCTTCTTTGCTGCTCGTTTAAAGGACTCTTGAGCCAGGGCAATCAACTCCTCAGGATCGTCGAAAATGCAGTATTCATCCTCTGCCATCAGTTCTGAATTATGAGGAGCGCCGGCGGTTTCCTGAGCGCCGCCTTCAAGGTGTTTGACATTAGCCATCGAGTTGTCCTCCTTATAGTATAGCTACAGCTTATTATATCACAATTTGTCATAAAATAGAAACCTTCATAGTATCGACTTCTAATCTAAAGTATGGATTCTTCATTGACATTTCAGTAATTAGATCAATCTTTCTGTATAGTAAATCTTCAAGCCCAAATTGGATATTCCAGAAACATTTACCGTATTCAGATATATCAAGGCCTTCATCTATACTAATTAAAATATCTATATCACTGTTATCATTAAACTTATCAGTACAGGCAGAGCCAAATATATATGCCTTTTCAACATTCTTTATTTTTAATAACTCTTGGATTTTATCTTATTTCATGGTTATTATTTCATTAATCATAAGGCAACCCTGTAAAGATACGTCTGCCGTTGGAGAACATATCGGCAGTTGATGTCTTATTGTGATACATCTGTATGGATTGTCTGCACAAACGGGGATTAAGAGCTGCAACGGCTATCTCTTGATTTCGGTTGCCGGACATGCACGGTGGTCGATAAAGATAAGAGCCTTCAAGGGTTTGTCGGCAGAGGAAAGTCTCAATACAGCGTGCTTATAGATTTTAGAGACTGGCTTAAGGAAATTCGTAACGATATGTCGTATCGACAAGGTCTTCGTAGGAACGGGAGGATGAGCTTTTCCTCAACAGGTAAGCATATACCTGGGCATTGTACTGTTCTCGCTCGCAAAATGATTCTGGAAAAACTCCTTGAAACACAGAATATTTATGGAAACAGCCTTGTTACAATGGACGAAATCGATCTTATTAAGAGGTATTTGCTTGAAGACCTCACATTAGGTGAACTATGACAAAACATTTATTATCTCGAAGATTTTAGGGCATATTTCAGTCAAAATGACCGAGCGATATATGCACGAAACATACATGAATATGGCCAACATTCGCCCCCGCCAATGAAAATTAAGAGAC
>JADFXZ010000138.1 GCA_015233265.1 Nitrospirota bacterium | reverse complement strand
ATGATAATATCCCTGTCATGGTTTTAGAAAACGAGATGGATTTCCCATCAAACGTCGGGGTGGCGTCTCCGACATATGACCCTGTCCACGAATATGTAACGGTTCCTGCGGGCATTTTCGACAGAGTGCCGGACTTGCTCTTGTATATTGAGATATCCTCAGTTACAGTTTCAGACGCCGTGCCGGTGTTACTGACCGAACCGAGATTTGACCAAAGCGTCGGGGACTTCCCGCCCGGCCACAGCTTATAATAGGCAGTGTCATCAACGGCCTGAAACGTGCTTTTGCTGCCGTTTTTGTCGCTGTTCGCCTCGAACGAAAACGAATTAGACGAGCTCGAGGTACAGGTCTTATTAAACGTAACCGACAGGTCTGTTTTTGTCTTGTCTGCCAATTACGTGGTCTCCTCAACGTAAACCATGACCTTATATGTATCTGCATCGCGTGTCGCTACCGATATTGACCACAGGTCATAGGTCGATGTGTATTTCAACGTTCCGACAGCCACGCCCGATGTTTCTGTTTGGATTTCCTCATCGCCTGATTTTTTGACCGCGCCAAGTGATGTCCCCATCCATGTCATTGAGGTTATTGAGGTGATTGGAAATGAGGTATTAGCCGTGTCTGTTTTCTTGAATTCTAAATCCTCAGACTTGTCAATTGATTTCCCGCTGCCCTCGCTTGTGATTGTGCCGTCTGAGACGGTGAAGTTATAACCCGCGATGCCGGATGTTTTGTATATCCTGAAATAATATTTCTCGCCGTATTTAAAGCAGCTCTTCTTATTGCCGCTTTCGTCAACGTTCTTGTCGTCAGCGGCCTCGTCCTTTATACTCTCGCTTGCGGAGCTGCACGAGGCAGCGAATGAGACTGAAAACGATGTATTTACCTTAGCTGTTGAAGATGACGATGACATTGATTATCTCCTTATTGTCACATTGCCGGTAGTTGAGCCAGTCTTTTGAAGCACGCTGAATGAACCATTAACAACAGCCACGTTAACCATATCACCTATTTGCAGCGATACATCAGAGGCGGCTACTACAACCCCGCCGGAAACCGATACCTCATACTTTGAGCAGCACAATTTCTTTGTTACTGTGCCGTTTTTGATATTCGCGGCATCGATGTCGATTGGACTTTTCATATCAGGCCATCCTCCTCATAACAGTACAATTCTATTTTTTCTTTTATCACCGCAGCGGCGCCGCTTAGTTTTATGCTTAAACTTGCATCTCTGATTATCCCCACGCCGTAGACATTGTGGCGGTCATCCGCTATCGAGGCAATCTGTCCCGTCTGGCAGCCGATGTATGGCACGTCCAGTTGATATTTTCTCTTGCGATAGTAGTTATCGTCGAGATAGGTTTCAGCAACAATCTTTGCCTGATTCTCGCCATAGATAAGGTCATTGGTTATATCGGCTGCTGCGCGGCTGCCCTTGCCCATAATAACCGTCACAGAGGACGGCATTCCGTTGTCCTTATATGTGACGAGGCACACGACAATCTCACGCTCGATGTCACAGCTGAGTTCCCACGTATCGTAATGTGTCTCATACGTGATTACACATACCGCGCAGGTATCATTATCTACCGTGATTTCTTTACTTCCCGCGATATATTTGATTTCATTATGTGCTGAATCGCAGGAATAGAGTTGATAGGAAACGACGTTATAGATTGCCTTTACTGTCGAGCCGGTGCCGTTAGTCAAGGTAATCGTCTCAGTCAACGGCTCAACTGTGCCGGTGGCTGTTTTCTTGATTTTACCCGTCGGCGTGGCGATTAACCCGTATTTAACGTTATCATTCGGCTTATAGATTTTAATTGTGGCCACACCGCCGGGCTTCACGCATGACTGGTCTACAGCCGATGAAAAATCGTATGAGGCGGCATTATCTTGTTTGATATTCACGGTTACTTTTGAGTACAAAGGCTGCTCTTCAGACAGGTCAAGCCCGATGACATTGTCGCGGTCGAATACAACTGCGGCGCTGGCCGTTGACAACATCGAGGGAATGACGGGATATTTTGGTCGGACAACCGCGCTGCCGTCAGGGTTCGTCTGGACTATCGCCCCTGTTGCCGCTGCCAATTGAATAATAGCGTCTATCGGGTATGCGTCCGCGCTGAAACTCTTTATCCAGTAGTCAGAGGCTTCCCATGATAAACTTACGCCGCAGTTAGCCGCGATGGCTGCGGCTAATGTTGAGGCGAATATATCGCTGTAGGTTTGCGTGATTTTTTGCGCGTACCCCTCGGCAAGCAGCCCTGACTTCTGGCGGCCCCAGAGGATTAGACCGGCCTTGTCATATGTTTCACTGATTTCGCGGCTCTCGATAAAGAACTTATACGTATCGCGGCCTATCGTCAGAGTAATTCTCTCCGTGCCATAGCCGTCAGTGGGGTTGCACTTGTCAAACAAAGACAGCCCCGCAATCTGTATCTCCAAGTGATTTACCGCATCCGATTCGCTCTTTGTCAGCGTCACATCTTTGATGTATTTCTTTATTGAGACACCGTCGAGCGTTATGTCCCACGCTGGCTTGATACTTTTAATTGGCGTCAGAGACAGCATATGCTTTATGTGTTGAGCAAACGCGGTGTAGGCCATCATCTCGTCAGGTAAATATTGAGCGGCGTTTATCCCCGCTGACATAGAGCTGAGCAGGTGCAGCGCCTTTGCAAGCCCTGCAAATATTTCGGTGACATGAACTTGCCCCGTGTTAATCCCGCAGATAGAGCTGCGTATGACCTGTAGAGCTTCGATGCCGGAGTCCACTGTCTTTGACTGGATATGCTGCGCATTATTATGCCCCTCGCTTATTTCGGTATGTATATCTTGAGTCGCGTTAAATGCCTCTATAGAAATGCGAATAACATGCAGTGCCTCGATGCCGGAATCGACTATTTTTGTATTGAAACAATGTGTCGCGTTTAACCCTTCGCAAAGCTCCGTTACGACGCTCTGAAGAATCTCCGGCACAAACGGCTGCTTAATCACCTGCGGCCATTGAATCGCATAGACAACGTCGATTAACTCTATAAACACAGACGCAAGGACGGTTTGAATATATAACTCCAGCGTAAACGGCCCATCCATAAGCGGGCTTACGTTATACTCCTCAAGGGTTTCCACGATTGCTGACGGGCAGGCATAATCATATTCACTTGCCACAGAGCAGCTTGCAAAGTGCGGGATTCTTGTTTTGGCTATACTATATGTGCCCTGGAAATAATCAAACTGTGCAGTCATCGCCTGAGCTCCAAACAGGCCAAGTTGAACGACTTGAGGCATATCGTTACGGGTGTACTGCGTTATCTGTGTCCAGCCAGCCCCGCTTGTGGCCTTGTGATATAGACTGATGACATTTCCAGCTCGTGTCATACGGATATAGGCATTGTTTAGACCGGTAGTGACCTGAGAAGGCGACGTGTTTACAGCGGCTCGCGCCATATTGCCATTTCCTGAGACCCAGATGAGCTCTATCCAATTCTCGCCGGAGGCTATATTAGGATTGCGGCAAATCATGCCGCATCGCGGGGCTGAGGGATTAGCTGCCGCCGTAAAGTTTGTCTCAACGTCAAAATCCCCTGTAACCAATTGATACACGATTACAGCGGTCAGGGGATTTTCTGTCCACGGGTCTGCGGCATTAGAAGTTGAGGATATGGTTAACATCCCCGCGTTGGTAATATTAACATCGATGGCCGCGGCGTTGGCCGCATTTAACACACGCCAATCGAACAGTTTCTTCCCGTCGCCGCCTGCCTTCACGTCCTGCTGAGTCGATGAGTTAAATTGATCGCCCATTACTCCCCATTACTCTACGTAGATTTCCATTAATGTGCCGTTTTCAGAGAACGCACCCGTACCTGCCGGGACGACCTCTTTAAGCCACAGGGTCGCCGCCGCGGGGCCTGTCTTAATCTGCAATGTGTTGCCGGTTGCCCATGTGCCGCTCCACGCATTTGCCGGTATCTGGAGATATTTCTGACCAGTATTGGCGTTTGTCGGCGTGAAGGCGCTGTTAATTGCCCCTGTGCCCACAGAGCCTTCCAACGTGCCCACGCAGTTGAAGGCCGTTGCCGAGGTGAAGGTCAGCGTCCATGTGTCGTCTACCGTGCCGATGTTGTCGAGGACTATCTTTGTCTCATCAAACGCGCCGGAGCCGGTTATCGCCTTGTTTGAGACCGATGTCTTAATGTCGCCTAGCGTGATGGCCACACCGCAGTATGTGTTTGCCGTGGCGTAATTATTGGCAAGCTGCTCCACGGTCTTTATCGTTGCAACATTGCCGCTCCAACTATAGCAGCGCTCCGTATAGTCTATTGTGATGTTTGTCGAGTTGTCAGGCGCGGCTGAAAGGGTTACAGCTACTGCCCCAGACTCGTAGTTAATCGTGCCGCTCGATATGGATGTCCCAGTGATGGCGCCGCTGCCGTTGTCTGTGGCTGTGTAATTCTGGCCGCCGATTGTGTATTTCACCGATGCCGTATTTGCCTTGACCGGTGTGTGGTCAGTTGTCTGGCCCGTAAACACTGTCTGCGAGCCGTTGCCGGCATAAAGTATCTCGTTCGTGTAGCTGTTATTTTGCGTGATCAGATACTCTATATTGCCATTTGAGTTATATGAAAACACCTTGTTGCTGCCAAGATATGTGCCGTATGGATAGACGTCTTCAGCATCAGAGTTAGGGGCGGATTGGGCTATCCATTTACTGCCGTCGTAATACACGGCGTCAAATGCCTTAACGCCCGCGTCTATCGTCTGGCCGGTCAAAAAGTGGCTGTTGATAACAAGCGTTTTGGCATTGTCTATGGCATAGTCGTTATTCTTAAACATAATGCTGACGGCCTGCGCCCCTGCCGTAATTGCCGAATTGAGCGCGCCGCCGCCTGCCCACTGATATGATGCATCAATATCGCCCTGTGCATCGCTTTGTGTCCCCGCCGCTAAATAAAACCTGTCACCCGCCGGAGAGGGAAGCAGCATATACGCTAGGACAGAAAAGGCCGTCTCCAGTGAGGCGTTTTTATTCCATAGGAATTCTTTCCTGTATCGAGTTATCCCGGCCATGCGCTCAGGTCTTGTAACCCGTGGAAATAGGTTGAACTTCTGTCGGTTTGCTATGGCGCTATAGCTCTTGCGGCCACCGTTTGCGTTTGTGTCTGTTACGGTTGCCGATTTCACAAATACAAGGTCTGCCTTCGAAACGCCCATTATTTTACCTCCAAGTCGACTTCTATAGTTGTTGATTGACTGCCTTTGCCGCAGCCGCCGCAGCCGTCTTTCTTGGGCTGTCTTATCGGGTCATCTGCAGGGATGCTGTTTAATACGGGGATGCCCCTAAACCCGGGCGGCATCGAGATAAACGTCTTTGTCTCGACATTCAATATCTGTCCCAATGGAAACGGATTATCCTTGAAGCAAAAACTAATCGCCTGAACCATCGCAACGCCGTCCACCGCCTTCGTTACGATGCTTATGTTAGCCTGTCTTATCGGGTCAAAATACTCGATTACCTCTAACCCTTCTTTTGTATCTTCTTGTGCCGCCTCTTTTGTCTCTTCCATTATTTATACCTCCATGAGTTTTATCTTGCAGTTAAAATAATCGCTATCGCTGTAAGCGCTGCGGTCTATGATTGGCGTAAACTCAATCGCCGGTGACTCCTCATGCCGGAAGCGCACGTTGAATTGCTCATCCTCATAAACGAGGACATATACCGCGTCCTGCACAGATGCCATTGCCTGCAATGCCTTGACTGCCTCGTAGGTAATCCAACACATATTATCTCGGCCTTCAAGGTCAATCGGACGGCCGTTTATCGCGTTACCGTAAACGACAACGCCGCCTGACAATGTGCGCTCCGCGGCCTCCGATATGCCCGTCCATTCAAATCGGTTCGGCCAGAATATCTGATTTGGAAATTCTACATCGCCTAATTGAATCATCGCCAC
>JADFXZ010000137.1 GCA_015233265.1 Nitrospirota bacterium | reverse complement strand
CTGATAAACGCCTGCCAGGCTGTGCAGGCTAATGGGGAGATTAGGGTAAAGACGTCGATAGTTAATGAAATGATAGAGATAGAGATAAGCGACACAGGCAAGGGTATTGCCCCTGAAGTTCGTCACAGGATATTTGACCCGTTTTTTACGACAAAACCTATTGGCATTGGAACTGGACTGGGATTGTCAACAAGTCTGGGGGTGATTAAAAAACACAATGGCGAAATCACAGTAGAAAGCACCGAAGGCGCCGGCAGCACTTTTACGATAAAAATCCCAATTAACAACACATTAAATTAAGGGTATGCGGTGTGATGAGCAGGAAATCCAGGAAAACATCGGTCAGCTCTATTAGGTTTATAAATAATTCGATTGGTTAAGGAGGCATTAACGATGGATAAGGCTCGAATCATGATAGTGGAGGACGAAGGGATAACCAGCGCTTATATACAGAGGATACTTGAGAAATTTGGATATATCGTAACTTCGATTTCGTCGTCTTCTGAGGAGGCAATAGCAAATGCGGAAAAAGACAGCCCTGACCTGATACTCATGGATATAAAGATTAAGGGCACGCGCGACGGCGTTGAAACCGCCTATGAAATACAAAACAGGTTTAACATCCCGGTGATTTATCTCACCGCCCATTCAGACCCCAAGACATTAGAACATGCTAAGATGACCGAACCCTATGCCTTTATCACAAAACCATTTGAGCCTGAATTAACAAATTTCACAATTCAAATGGCGCTGTATAAGCATAAAACAGATATGAAACTAAAAGAGCTTGTCCACTATGATTTTCTGACAGGACTGCCTAACCGTTCGCTTTTTTTCGACAGGTTTGACCAGGCCTTGCGCCAGGCCAAGCGTAAAAGAACGATTGTTGCGCTGCTCATGATTGACATCGACGAGTTTAAGTGTATAAATGACAAAATGGGGCATGACGCCGGGGACGTCGTACTAAAGGAGATAGCTGCAAGAATACAAAAAAACATACGCGGCACTGATACGGCGGCACGTTTAGGCGGCGATGAGTTCGTAGTCTTGCTTACCAATCTCACTGACGTAGCGGATGCAGAGACAGTTGCGTTAAATATAATTGTATCGATTGGAAAACCTTTTCGTTTTGATGTCCCATACTGTGCGATAGGCGCAAGCATTGGGATAACATTTTATCCGGAAGACGGTTACGACACACATGCGCTGATGAAAAAGGCGGACGCCGCAATGTATCACGCTAAAGAAAAGGGAAAAAACAATTACCAGTTATACACCAGGCCAAACAAAACGGCTCATGGGGATATAAAGACGCTGTTTACCGTGTCGTTAAAATTCATCGTGCGGCAAAAAGGGGTGTGGGAGCATAATGACTGGCTTGATTTTATATTAGAACTTAAAAAAAATGGGATTGTAATTCAAAGACATTTCGAAGTAATCCTCGCTACATTGCTCGATATTCTGAAGAGATTCTACATGCTACAGCATCTCAGCACAGATGTAGAGGAAGTTCTGTCGCGTGTTTGTTGGAAAGTCATAGATTTCATCGCAGACACTAAAGGCGTCTGGACGCAACAGGACTGGACGCAATTTATGGGCAGTATTGAGTCAATGGGTATTGAGACGTTAGAACAAAAGGAGTCATTGTTATATGATATTGTCGAATCCGTAAAGGCTGTCCATTGTTTGTGCCATTGACTATGGGTTGAAAAACATCGAACAAGGAGGTTACAATGAGTGCTCAAATGTCTTTTTGCGTAACGATAAACGACGATGACGTATTTGAGGCAATGAAGTCCATAAGCGGATATATAGATATAACGCCCGGTGATTTCAAACAAGTGTACCTTGCGGCATATAAACATGCCGTTGAGAGGGTGACAAACGCAGTGGCAGTCAAAGAGATTATGACAACAGCAGTCGTTTTTGTGAAATCCGATACGCCGCTTTCCGATGTGGCTGACATCCTTGCTGAGAAATCGATCTCAGGCTTGCCGGTAGTTGACGATATGGGCAGCCTTGTTGGGGTTATATCCGAGAAAGATTTTCTTTCACACATGGGGGCAGGCCGCGCATTGACGTTTATGACCGTTGTGGCTCATTCACTACATCGTAAGGCCTGCGACGTGATGAGTATTGACAATCATGCCGCTAAAGACATTATGACTGCCCCGGCTGTGAGTATTAGTGAAAATGCACCGCTGCACGAGGCTGTTTCTCTTTTTAAGGCAAGGAATATCAACAGGATACCGGTGACGAAGGCAGATGGGAGGCTCTCCGGGATAATCACGCGCGGCGATATTCTGAGATCACCGCTGTTTCAGATAAACGTCCAGGGATGAGGGGCGGCGCTGGCATCGGCATATTAGCCGGGTTGATATTGGCAGTGGTGCTATTGCCGGCATTGGTGTGCGCAACCCCTGAATATGCCCGGCAAACCGGCCTTCAATGCGCCTCATGCCATGTGAGCGCCTCTGGCGGGGGCACCCTTACGAAAGAAGGAGAAAAGTTCCTGCAAGCCAGTGGCGGCATGTTCAGGCAGCCGGTAAAAGCTCAGCGAGTAATCAGACTAATTGCCATATACCTTCACCTGATAGCCGCCATTTCATGGTTTGGGACAATTATATATGTCCACCTCTTGCTGAAACCCGCATATGCCGCAAAGGGGCTTCCACGCGGGGAATTAGCCCTGGGATGGATTTCCATTACAATGCTTGCCATAACCGGCACGCTGCTGACATTTGAGAGGATTGCGTCTTTCAGGGCATTTTACCAGAGCCGCTTTGGGATCTTACTGGCGATAAAGATTTGTCTCTTTCTCGTAATGCTGGCAACTGCCTCCCTCGTTACCTTTGTAATTGGTCCGAGGCTTAAAAAGAAAAAATCATCTATAGCTCAGACCCTAAAGCCGGCAATGACAATCGAAGAGGTCTCGCGCATGGATGGCACTGATACAAGCCCTGCCGCGTGTATCGTATATAAAGACAATATCTATGACGTTACTGGCAGCAAACTCTGGAGGGGCGGCAGACACATGATGAAGCATCTTGCAGGGGGCGACCTCACAGATGCCTTAAAATTAGCCCCACACGGTGAGGATAAGGTCATTGCCATGCCTCTGGTTGGAAAGCTGGTTAATGAAGCCGACACCCCCGCTGTGGCAAGACCGCTTCATGAAAGAGTTTTTTATATATTTGCGTACTTGAATCTCGTGATGGTGTTTATAATAGTAGCCCTTATTGCCATGTTTAACTCGTAGCTGCCTGATTGTGTTATTGTTGCGTTTGTGCCGCAGACCCGGATTGTCGGGGGGCTTTCGGCGCAGGGCAAACGCATTTGAAATAACGGGCAGAAATTGCCAATACTTATAACCCTGACTGATGCTTTCCTTGATTGCCGCTTTGCAGACTGTGTCATAATAGATTCCGAGATTGCTCATGCAAAATAGAATCATCCTGAGCCTGTCGAAGGATGCTCCTTTGTTTGTCATTTCCCCAGACATCGGCAATCCTTCGACAAGCTCAGGATGATTCGACAGGGTGATTTCACCGGCATGTGAGAAACTATTTATCAAACAAGGTTATATGCCTTACGCACGGCAGTAATTTGCCTCATAGCTGCCTAATTTCGTTATCGTTGGGTGTGTGCCGCAGACTTGGCATTCTGGGTTTTTTGGGACTTTCACTTTTCTGAAGTTTGTCTTTAGGGCGTCATATATCAGGAGCGTATTCATTAGGACATCGCCCTTGCCGAGGATTAGTTTTAGGACTTCCATCGCCTGTAGCGTGCCTATTATTCCCGGTAACACCCCAAGCACCCCGCCCTCCTGGCATGACGGCACAAGCCCCTCCGGCGGCATCTCTTCAAACAGGCAGCGGTAACAGTGCCCTTGTCCAGGGACTATCGTTGTCACCTGCCCCTCAAATCTCAACACCGCGCCGCTTGACAGCGGCTTTCCCGCCAGCACACAGGCGTCGTTGACAAGGTATCTCGTCGGGAAGTTGTCACTACCGTCTATCACTATGTCGTAGTCTTTTATATAGCCAAGGATGTTGTCCGGAGTCAGGCGCTCTTTTATTGCCACTATCTCTACGTCGGGATTCAGGGCATTTAATACGGCCTTTGCCGAGTCTACCTTTTGCATTCCAATGGTCTTTGTGCTGTGGAGTATCTGACGCTGGAGATTGCTCAAATCCACAACATCGTCATCGACAATTGCAATCTCTCCAACCCCCGCCGCAGTCAGATAATAACTAATCGGGCAGCCTAGTCCCCCCGCCCCAATTAAAAACACCTTCGCCGCAGCAATTTTGGTCTGACCCTTGCCGCCAACCTCCGGCAAGATGATGTGCCGGCTGTAGCGTATTATTTGATCGTCAGTGAACTGGTCTTCGGTAAATGCCACCGCCGGTCTAATCCCTCTCTTTCCTTATCAGGATAACCCAGTCGGTGCCGTTTATCTTGTCTACTGAGAGGACGCGCTGACCGTGGTCCTGCATCGATTTCGGGATGCTTACCGCAGCCTCAGGATAATCCATCGTTATCTCAAGTACCTCGCCTGAGGTCATCGACTCAATGGCCAGCTTTGATCTTACAAACGTATAAGGGCATTTAAGCCCCCTTATATCTATCCTCTTGTCGGCAATTATCTCTTCCACGCCGAATGCCCCCCCGCTTTCCGCTTTTAGTTCTCTTTGCCTTCTACGCGAATGAACCTCGTCCTTGCGGCCACTATCGGCAGTGTGTCTATCATTGCTACGGCGTTTACAATGTCCCGCTCTTTTGCCCTGTGGGTCAGAACTATCAGCGGGACCGCCCTGCCTTCTCTTCTTTCCTTTTGTATGACGGCGGATATGCCGATGTTATGGTCTCCCAACACGCCGGAGATCTTTGACAGCACACCGGGCTTGTCCAAAACCGTGAATCTAAAATAGCACATCGTCTCTATGTCAGATATGTCCTTAATCTTATAGCCGTCAGTGTTAGTGTTTAAAAATGAACGGCAACGAACTGCCCCGCCGCCGGCAATGTCGATTATATCACTAACTACGGAGCTTCCCGTGGGCATATCCCCTGCGCCACGCCCGTAGTACATCGTCTCACCTACTGCGTCCCCAACTACGTAAACCGCGTTTAACACGTCATCCACTTGCGAGATAAGATAGTCATCTGGCAGCATTGTAGGATGCACGCGCAACTCAATTTCAGTATCCACCACCTTCGCTATCGCAAGCAGCTTGATCTTATAGCCAAGCTCAGAGGCATAGGCTATGTCATCAGGGGTTATTGCCGTGATGCCCTCTTTATAAATCTTGTCAAAAGACAGCGGTATACCAAAAGCCAGCGATGAAAGCAACGTCAGCTTGTGGGCAGTGTCGATACCCTCGATATCGAACGTTGGGTCGGTCTCCGCATAGCCCAGCCGCTGGGCGTCTTTTAACACCTCGTCAAACGGCGCGCCCTCTTTTGTCATTCTTGTGAGAATATAATTAGATGTACCGTTAATGATTCCATAAATAGACTGGATCTTATTTGCCGCAAGCCCCTCGCGTATCACCTTTATGATTGGAATGCCTCCGGCTACCGCGGCCTCATAGCCGATGCTCTTATTCTGCGCCTCGGCCTCTTTAAATATCTCAGCTCCGTGCGTTGCAAGGAGCGCCTTATTGGCCGTGACAATGTGCTTACCCTGTTTGAGTGCGGCAAGCATGAACTTTTTTGCCGGTTCTATGCCGCCGATTAGTTCCACTACAATGTCAATGCCAGGGTCGTTAATTATTTCATTGACGTCGGTTGTCAGGACACCTTCTGCAATAGCAATGCCGCGGTCACGATTTATGTCGAGGTCGGCTATGCGTTTTAAGATGATTTTTTTTCCCGTGCGCCTTTCTATCAGCGCGGCGTTTTGAAGGATTATCCTTGCCGTGCCGCTTCCTACTATGCCGAAGCCTATGATGCCGATGTTGACAATTTGCCTCATTTCGCAAGGAACCTT
>JADFXZ010000046.1:12358-14385 GCA_015233265.1 Nitrospirota bacterium | reverse complement strand
TAAAGAAGGTGTTGTTTCTATTGTTTCATGCTCTGATAATGAGGCACATGTGGTTAACACATGGAACTCATACCTTGTGGCTCCACATGATGGGAAACTATTGATTCCTGCTTATGCGATGAGGAAGACAGAGAAGAAGACACTTCAAAATAGTAGAGTTCTTCTCACTGTCGGAAGCAAAGAAGTCACTGGGCATAGAGGTCCTGGTGCAGGTTTTCTAATTGAAGGAACCGCAAAATTTATATCTTCAGGTTCAGAATTTGATATGATGAAGGCTAAATTCTCCTTCTTAACTCGCGTTCTTGAAATTACCATAACTTCACTCAAACAAACACTCTAAACAAATCACAGGTGAGCTATGATAGCACTGGAGGAAATCAACCATTGTTCTGTAAGCGTCTAAATAACTACACACGTTTGTCTACCGGCAAGAGTATCCCTATTGTCAAATTGCGGAGGGATTTATAGTCGTCTGCGTTTTTGGCATATGGCAAGCGTTTAAAGATATATATCGCAAATATTTATAAAGCTCCAGGCATTTCAAAAATATCCTCATGTAGATACTGCGCTCCATACAAGGCCTGAGGCATAAATAAGGCTGAATGTAGCAACTCAATGGCTCGGATGCCGAAGCACCGCCGTATCTTTTTATCTGGTCTTGATTGATTTCAACAACCTCTTCCAGCTCAAGAAATACAATATCCATGTCACTGAGCCAGATTTCTCAAAGCCTTGCTAAATTTATTGTTGGTTTTTTCCAATGCTGCTTCAAACTCCTTACTACGGGTATGGTCTCTAATGGGAGAAACAATGAGTACCTTCCCATCGGTTGAGATATTAAGAGGTGTCTTGTCATCAATGTTTAAAATATCCAGCACGCCTTTGTCGATTGCAAGGGCAAGGTTGCTCCCATACTTTATAAGTTTCTTTATCACAATCGGCCTCCTTTTAAAGTCATACCATGTAATTACATTGTACCACTTTTGTGTTGAGTCGTCAATGCTTCAAATCTTAGGGATGATGCTGTCAGAGGCTTCAGATATGGATCAGGCAATAGTTAGTGTAAAATTGACCTATCTATATGCTTATCAATACTTTCCTCAACTCTCCACACAAAATGGTATAATTCACCACACTTTTCGGGACTGGAGACACTGAAATGGTATTGAGTGATAAACAAAGATAGAAGAAGCTCGCCAAAAAGAGGACGAAGCGCAAGGATTTTTTATCTGATAAGAAATCTACTGGTAATGTGGGTGCAAATATAAGGCACTCAATAATGAGACCACTTGATAGCGCTGGTTTTCAAAATTACTGTCTCTCATTTCTCCAAGACGGTTGAAGAAAATGGCACAGATACGATTCACGTTTTGGTACAATATCAACACTATGAAGGATAAAAGCGATCATAAATGGATCTTTCGTTCCCGATTTAGACGGGATGCATTTGGTTGGCGTTCTCAGCCTGCTATTCTGCGCATCAAGGAGGCTATTTCGGAAATAAAGAAGATGGCTCGTAAAGAAGCTGTTTTGGGTGCAGAGGGTGCAGTTCTGTTTCTGGAAAAAGTATCGCCTGCGCTTCAGCATGTTGATAGTTCATCAGGTGCTATAGGCACTGCTGTAAACAATGCCATTGAAGCCCTTGTGCCCATCATCGCTAAAGCTCCAGCAGACGACTGTTTAAGAGATAAATGGCTGAAACGTCTATGGGATGCTATTGAAGACGACAATATGCCCTACATTGAGATACTGCCTGATTACTGGGGTGAGCTTTGCGTAACGCCTGAGCGTGCTTCAAAATGGGCTGATGAGTTCATAGACATTGTGAAAATGATATGGAGTCCAAACTCAGAGCATCGCGGTCATTATATCGGAATAATAGCCTGTTTAAGCGCACTGCTTAAGGCGGGCCGTAATGAGGAAATACTGGATTTGCTTGAATCAGAACCTAATAACTTTTGGCATTATAGAGTTTGGGGTGTAAGAGCGCTTGAAGCTATAGGGCAGAAAAGTGAATCGATTGCCTA
>JADFXZ010000046.1:11694-12348 GCA_015233265.1 Nitrospirota bacterium | reverse complement strand
TGCGGAAAAATCTGGAGCGCTGAACGATAATTCTTATGCCAAGGCCCTTGCTTCTGAGGAATTCATGCTCTCAAGCGGAATGGTTGAGGAAGCCTATCAACGTTACGCCATCAAAGCCAACCAAAAGACGACTTATCAGGCGACGTTTCGCGCTATAGCAAAAAAATATCCGAACAAACCTGTGAGTGAGATTTTATGTGACCTTGTGAATAGTACCCCTGGTGAGGAAGGAAAATGGTTTGCTGCAGCAAAATCGGCAGGGCTATATAGGGAAGCAATAGATCTTGCTAACCGAACGCCTTGCGACCCAAAGACACTTATCCGGGCCGCAAGAGATATGGTGTCAAAGGAGCCAAGATTTTCCATTGAGTCCGGCATTGCCGCACTGCGATGGTTGCTTGAAGGATATGGTTATGAAATAACAGGATTGGATGTATGGGCGGCCTATGACTACACAATGAAAGCTGCCGTTAATGCTGGATGTGTGCCTGAAACCCGTGCACGTATAAAAGAGCTTGTGGCAAAGGATATCAAGGGCGAACGCTTTGTTACCAAAGTTCTTGGAAAAGAGCTTGGGGTAAGCAGATGATGTTTACGCTTATATATTAGTATACACGAAGGGCATTAAAATTTCACGAATGGGAAAAAGACGGG
>JADFXZ010000046.1:0-11619 GCA_015233265.1 Nitrospirota bacterium | reverse complement strand
GAAACCCTGACGCAAAGTTGCGGGTCAGGTGGTTACCACTTTACGGCGCCGGTGTTGGGGGGTTGATGGCGTATTTTAACACAGTATGTTGAACCCTAAAAAATGCGGAGAACAGGAGCATGAAAACTATCTACTTGGCTGGCCCCCTCTTTTCCAAAACCGAGAGAACATGGATTAATCTAATCAAGCGACACATAACAAGGCTTGCCGCTGACAACGGCTTTGATATCAAGATAATAAATCCCCAAGAGTTCATATCTGACAAGGAAATAGCGGAATTAGGTGAAACCGCAAAGTATGAAATCTTCAATCGCTGCAAGTCCCACCTCGACAGCGTGGATATCTTGGTAGCGGTTCTGGACGGAAGTCAGGTGGACGATGGCACGGCATGGGAGATTGGGTATTTCTATGGACATAAGGGGTATGGGCATAAGATTTTGGGTATTAGGACAGACTTTAGAAAAGCAGGGGAGAGTTCTGGTGCTATTGTTAATACAATGATCGAGTGTTCTTGTGATATCATAGTGAATTCCATTGAGAAGATGGTGAAGGTGCTGGGTGTTTGGCTTGGCTGTGTTTGCGAGGGTAGTGAGGGTTGATATGGATGTGAAAATCTATTTTTTTACTAATACCAGTTAGCTATAAAAAATACCTGTCTAAGCGGCTACTCAATCATTTTTCGTTTCTAACCTCCAAAATTTCATATATGTCACCGATACTCTAAAAATAGCTGGTGACGGTTTGGTGACGGAATTTTTGAGGGGTATAAGAAGATGAGTCCTTGTTTTATCAGTATATTTATGGCGGAGAGGGGGGGATTCGAACCCCCGGTGGAGTCACCCCCACAACGGTTTTCGAGACCGCCGCCTTAAACCGCTCGGCAACCTCTCCGCAAATCAGCGAAAAACTCTCTTAACAGCCCGGCGCACTCAACCTCAAGCACACCCCTTGTTACATCGGCACGATGGTTTAGACGCTCATCATCGCACAACGAAAAAATGCTCCCCGCTGCCCCGCCCTTTACATCGGCACATCCATATACTACACGACTCAGCCGTGAATTTACAATCGCCCCGGCACACATCACACATGGCTCCTTTGTCACATAGAGCGTCATTCCGTGCAACCGCCAGCCCGATGCGCTTGTGACCGCGGCTATTCGTATAGCAGTCAGCTCGGCATGTGCCGTCGGGTCACGCAGTGTCTCCTTTTCGTTACGTGCAGCGGCGACAATCTGTCCATTGCTGTCTACAATTACCGCCCCAACTGGCACCTCGCCCGCCCTTAGTGCCATCTGGGCCTCTTGCAACGCACACTTCATAAATAATCTGTCCGAATCTACCGCTAACACATCCATGCAGCCAGATTATACACGAAATAATAAATTAAATCACTTGAAATTATTTATTATGTTAATTTATACTTGTACTTTGATAAAAAGTGGGCTGTGAGCATAGTTTGACGGGCATCGTGTCAAATATAACTATTCTATCAAACAAATGGAGGGTATCATGAGTAGAAAAATGGTAATTATGGATGGCTGCGGTGCGTGTGCACATGTCGTTCACGCTACTAGTGAGATCATAACGATCTATCCGATAACGCCATCAAGTCCGATTGCCGAGCATTGTGACGCTAAGAGCGCTGCCGGCAAAGTAAACATCTGGGGTAATGTCCCTAAGGTTGGAATGATGCAGTCTGAGGCTGGAGTTGCCGGCGCTGTTCACGGTTCACTGGCAGCTGGTGCGCTTGCAACCACTATTTCAGCCTCTCAGGGTCTTTTGTTAATCATCCCTAATATGTACAAAATCGCGGGTGAGCTGACCCCCACCGTCTTCAGCATCACTGCCCGATCGCTGGCCGCTCAGGGTCTGTCGATATTTGGCGACCACAGTGACGTCATGGCAGCCAGGAATACGGGATTTGCTATGCTTTGTTCAAAAAACGTTCAGGAGTCCATGGATTTTGCCCTGATAGCTCAGGCGGCAACCCTTGAGTCCCGCATACCGTTTATGCACTTTTTCGACGGTTTCAGAACCTCTCACGAAGAGGCAAAAATTGAAGAGCTGACCTTTGACGACATGAGGGCGATGATAAACAACGACTATGTAATAGCCCATCGAGCAAGGGGTCTATCACCAGATAACCCATCTATGCGCGGCACGGCTCAAAACCCAGATGTTTATTTCCAGGGCCGCGAGACAGTTAATAAGTACTACGATGCAGTCCCCGGCATAGTGCAAAAGGCTATGGATAAGTTTGCTGGTCTGGTCAACCGCCAGTATAAACTCTTCGATTACCACGGCGCACCGGATGCAGAGCGCATAGCAGTCATAATGGGCTCAGCTGGCGAAGTTATGTTAAACACAATAAATTATCTCAATGCAAAGGGCGAGAAACTCGGCCTTATTCAAGTCAGACTCTACAGGCCATTTGACACGGCTGCCCTTGTCTCGGCACTTCCATCCACAGTTAAGTCGATAGCCGTCTTAGACCGCACAAAAGAACCGGGCTCCACTGGTGAGCCGCTGTACTTAGACATAAGGACATCCATTGGTGAGGCCATGGAGCTTGGCATAGGCAATATAAAGAGCTGGCCCAAGATAGTCGGCGGACGCTACGGCCTCGGCTCTAAGGACTTTACCCCGGCAATGGCAAAGGCCATATACGACAACCTGTCTGAAAGTAAGCCGAAAAACCACTTCACAGTTGGTATCGAAGACGACGTAACTCACCTGAGCCTTAAGTATGACAAGAACCTTAACATAGAAGGTAAGGATGTGTTTCGTGCAATGTTCTATGGCCTCGGCGCTGACGGCACAGTCGGAGCTAACAAAAATACGATTAAAATCATCGGCGGCGAGACAGATAACTTCGCTCAGGGATATTTCGTTTACGACTCGAAGAAGTCAGGCTCGATTACCACAAGTCATGTGCGCTTTGGTAAAGAGCAGATAACTAATCCATATCTCATCTCACAGGCGCAGTTCATCGCCTGCCACAACACCTCGTTCCTCGAGAAATACGATATGCTTGCAAATGCCGAAGAGGGCGCAGTATTTCTGCTGACAACATCTGACACCAAAGACACCGTGTGGGATAATCTGCCCAAAGAGGTTCAGGAGGGTCTGATTGCCAAGAAGATGAAGTTCTATATAATAGATGCTATAGCCCTTGCTGAAGAGCTTGGACTCGGCTCAAGAATTAACATGATAATGCAGACCGCGTTTTTCGTTATCTCTAACGTTATTCCTAAAGAGGATGCAATTAACGCAATCAAGGCTGAAATAAAGAAGACATACCAGAAGAAGGGTGACAAGGTTGTCAATATGAACTATGCGGCGGTTGATGTAGCGCTGAAAAATATCGTCGAAGTCCCCATTCCAGCAAAGGCAACCAGCAAGATAACCATGCGCAAGGCCGTCTCCGACGACGCCCCTGACTTTGTAAAGAATGTTACAGCAACGATAATCAAGGGTAAGGGAGACTCGCTGCCTGTATCGGCTATGCCCGATGACGGCACATGGCCAACGGCTACGACTCAGTATGAAAAGAGGGCAATTGCCGTAAATATCCCGATCTGGGAGCCGGATGCCTGTATTCAGTGTGCGACCTGTTCGTTCGTATGTCCTCACGCCTCGATAAGGGTAAAGGTCTACAACGAATCTGACTTAGCCAGTGCCCCTGCCGGATTTAAGTCGGTCAAGGCCACTGGTAAGGAGTTTGAAGGAATGAAGTTCTCAGTTCAGGTTGCCCCTGAGGATTGCGTAGGCTGTGGATCATGCGTTGAAGTATGTCCGGGACGCAAAAAGGACGCGGCAGGCAAGAGAACCGAGACCAGGGCAATTAACATGTCCCCACTTGGCGGTGTGCGCGCAACTGAGGCAGAGAGCTATAAGTTCTTCTTATCGCTTCCAGAGTTAGACAGCTCAAAGGTTAAACTCACGACAGTCAAAGGAACACAGCTGGTAAGACCGCTGTTTGAGTACTCAGGCGCCTGCTCCGGCTGCGGCGAGACCCCGTATATAAAACTCCTCACCCAGCTCTTTGGCGACCGCCTCATAATCGGAAACGCAACCGGCTGTTCGTCCATCTATAGCGGCAACCTCCCTACAACCCCATACGCTAAGAGGGCAGACGGCAGAGGCCCCGCATGGGCTAACTCCCTGTTTGAGGACAACGCCGAATTCGCACTTGGTATGAGACAGACAGTGGACTATTTCACAAAACAGGCAAGAGAGCTGCTTGACCGCATTGCCCCCTCTCACTCAGGCGCAAAGGGGCTTATCGAAGAGCTTAAAAACGCTGACCAGTCCTCTCAGGAGGCCATTGAAAAACAGCGCGCAAAAGTAGCGGAGCTTATGAAAGTCATTGACAAGGATACCTCGGAAGACGCGAAGATGCTCAGGTCCTGCGCGAACTACCTCGTTAAGAAGTCCGTATGGGCGCTCGGTGGTGACGGCTGGGGTTATGACATAGGATACAGCGGTGTTGACCAGGTACTGGCCTCCGGAGAAAACATCAACATAATGATAATGGACACCGAGGTGTATTCAAACACGGGTGGACAGATGTCAAAGGCAACCCAGAGGGGTGCAACCGCCCAGTTTGCGGCAGCCGGTAAGTCAACCGCAAAGAAGCAGATAGGTCTGATAATGGCCACCTACGGCAATGTCTATGTAGCGCAGGCATGCTTTGGCGCTAACCCATCACAGATAATAAAGGCAATGCTTGAGGCCGAGGCACACGACGGCCCATCGCTGATAATCGCCTACTCACCATGTATAGCGCACGGAGTCAATCTGACCAAGTCGGTAGATCAGATGAAAGAGGCGGTCTCAAGCGGGTATTGGCCTCTGTACAGATACAACCCGGCTCTTGAGGCAGAGGGCAAAAGCCCTATGCAGTTAGACTGCAAAGAGCCAAATTTCAATATAGCTGACTACGCCTACGCGCAGACACGCTATATGGCGCTGAAGGCGTCGAACCCGGAAAGGGCAGCTATGCTCATGAAGGAAAACGAAGCTGATGCCAGAAGAAGATGGGAAATCCTGAAACACTGGGCAAACTGGGTTCCAGCGAAGTAGTATAAGCATTGATTGACTATTATTTGGGGACACAGGCCCTGAGGGGGCTGTGTCCCACAATTAATGAGATTCTGGATATAAGGTTGTTCAGTAACACTCATATCATCAGTTTATATGTTTGAAGACGAGCCAGCAGGTTTTGCGGCTTCGTCATTTTTGATCGTTTGTGTTTTTTATGTGGCTGAATCGGAGCATCAGGATTGGCAGCCATCCCATCATCTAAAATATCATCATAGCGGCGTTCCCATGCTGAAAGCTCCTCGTAGACATTTGATAAAAGTCCATTCGCAGGGCAAACGCATTAGAAATTGTCAATACTGATTTCGTCCTCTGTATTGCTGCTTCCGCAGGAATGACAGGATTAAGAACAAGGAAAAGACAGATATAACTGAACAATTTAATACCTGACAATCTCATTGCCATTGCCCTTTTCTGTCATTCCATCATCTTTTTTTTGTCATTCCTACGAAGCAGCAGCAATCAAGGAAAACATCGGTCAGGGCAAAGGAATAAGCAATTTCTGCCCGTAATTTCAAATACGTTTGCCCTAGGGCAATTCGGCGGGTTGCACAAGATCTCCTGTATCATATATAATAATCAGGACAATAGTAATCAGGATATAAGTCAGGCACAAGGGCGGTGGCATGAAAAGTTTAGTGAATGTACTGGCAGACGGCACATATTCTATGGACAAGGAAGACCTGCTGTGTTATGGCTACGACGCCTCAGGCATAGATATGTCTCCATCTGCCGTAGTTTGGCCCACAAACACGGCACAGATATGTAAGCTCATGCAATTCGCCTATCAAAACGACATTAAGATAATCCCACGGGGCGCTGGAACCGGCCTCACCGGGGGGGCTGTGCCTTCTGCTGATTCGATTATCATGAGTTTTGAAAAGATGAACAGGATAATCGAAGTAGACACGCGCAACTTAAATGTCGTAGTCGAGCCTGGCGTCATAAACGCAGACCTGCAGCGCGCCCTTAAAGACCAGGGATATTTCTATCCCCCTGATCCGGCAAGCCTCAACATCTGCACCATTGGCGGCAATGTGGCTGAGAACGCCGGCGGCCCCAGGGCACTGAAATACGGCGTTACCAGAGACTACGTCATGCAGCTTGAAGCAGTCCTGCCCGATGGCAGGGTGATTCGCACCGGTGTACAGACAAAAAAAAGCGTCGTTGGCTATGATCTGACGCGCCTTCTGGTTGGCTCCGAGGGTACGCTTGCCGTAATAACAAAGGTTAGACTGAAGGTCATACCGGTACCAGACAATGTGATAACGCTGCTTGCCGCCTTCAGCAGCCTTGAACACGCCGGTAAGTCTGTTGCGCGCATAATCGGCGACGGTATAATCCCGCGAACTATGGAGCTGATGGACAGGATGACCCTTTCCGCCGTCAACAAGTACAAGAATGTTGGGTTTCCGGAAGACATCGATGCCATGCTGTTAATAGAGATTGACGGTAACGCTAAGGCAATAGCCGCCGATGTTGACAAGGCAGGCAACATCTGCAGCGGCTTTCAGGGGAAGGTAAAGATTGCCGAGGAGGCCGCATCGAGGGAACTTCTCTGGGAGGCAAGAAGGTCAGTATCGCCGGCGCTGTATAAGATAAGTCCGACAAAGATAAACGAGGACGTAGTTGTACCCGTGACAAAGGTGCCGGAGCTATTAGCGGGTTTGCAGAGCCTATCAGAGAGCTCTGGTGTGCCTATCGCATGTTTCGGTCACGCCGGTGACGGCAATATCCACGTAAATATCATGACTGACAAAAGCGACAAACAAAGCTATGAAGAGGCTGAGAAACTCGTTCGCAAGACCTTTAAGCTCACACTTGAGCTTGGCGGCTCTATCAGTGGTGAACACGGAATCGGCCTGACTAAGTCTAAGTACATCGATATGGAGCTGGATTCGGTTAATCTCGAAATAATGCGCGGTGTGAAGAGACTATTTGACACGAAAAACATTCTTAATCCGGGCAAGATATTTCCTCCGGCAGGGGTAGATGTCCGTTAATGGCATATATTTCAAGTTAAGGAGATGACAAAAGATGGGATATGATGTGTGTGTTGTCGGTGGATTAGGCCATGTGGGGCTGCCTCTGGGTATTATGCTTGCCCATGCCGGATTGAAGCTTGTCCTCTATGATATAAATACGAAGGCAATCGATACGGTATCAAAGGGAAAAATGCCTTTTTTAGAGACAGGGGCAGAGGAAATCCTCAGTGAAGTCATTAATAAAAACCTCTTTGTGTCGAATGACAGGGGGGTGATAACCGAAAGCCGCTATGTTATTATTGTCATAGGCACACCGGTAGATGAGCACCTGAATCCCCAATTTACCATATTTAAACAGTTCTTTGACGACCTCACTGGCTGCCTTAGAGACGGTCAGCACATCATTTTACGCAGTACGGTGTTTCCCGGCACCACAGAAAAGATAAAGGAATACCTTGCCGCAAAGGGGAAAAATGTCAGGGTCTCGTTTTGCCCCGAGAGAATCGCAGAGGGAAAGGCCGTTGTCGAACTTCGTGCGCTGCCGCAGATTGTGGCATCTTTCGACAGAGACTCCGAGGTGGAGGCCGCCCGGCTGTTTGAGGTGCTTACAGATGACATAATATATCTAAGCCCAATAGAGGCGGAACTGGCTAAGCTATTTACAAACGTATGGCGGTATATCCAATTTTCCATTTCCAACCAGTTTTACGAAATTGCCGCACAGCACAAACTTGACTTTTATAAAATATACGACGCCATTACGTACAAATACCCGCGTGCAGCATCTTTTCCATCGGCGGGATTTGCCGCCGGTCCATGCCTTTTCAAGGACACGATGCAGCTTGCCGCGTTTAGCAATAACAGTTTTTTCCTTGGCCATGCCGCCATGCTGATAAACGAGGGGCTGCCGAATTTCATAGTCGCCACGCTGAAAGACCGCTATCCGCTGAAGGACAAAACAGTCGGCATTCTTGGTATGGCCTTCAAGGCAAATAACGACGACAAGCGGGAGTCGCTTTCATACAAGCTGAAAAAAATTATGGAAATCGAGGCGAAACAGGTGCTGTGCTCGGATGTTTACATTAACGAACCCCGCTTTGTCGCCGCTGAGACACTCGTTGCCGACTCAGATATAATTGTCCTGGGCACACCGCACAGGCAATACGCCGACTTAATAATCCCTAAAGACAAGGTAATGGTTGACGTATGGAATTTCTTTGGAAACGGCGGGTTATTTTAATGTATCTTATCGCAGAGGAGTCCCTCGTTGAAGATTTGCAGCTTTAATGTTAACTCTATCAGGGCAAGATTGGGGCTGTTGCTTGATTGGCTCAAACATCGGGGCGACGATATAGATGTCCTTTGCCTTCAGGAACTCAAGACAGTTGATGAGGGGTTTCCCATTAGTGAATTTCACGAACTTGGCTACCACTGTGAACTCTACGGACAGAAGGGCTTCAATGGGGTTGCGATATGCTCACGTCTGCCGGTGGCCTCAGTCATCAAGGGTTTTGGTGCAGACCCCGAATGGGACAAACAAAGACGCATCATGCAAGTGCGCCTTGGTGGGGCGGCAGACGGCATAACCCTGGTAAACGTATACGCGCCTCATGGCGGTGAGAGAGGCTCTGAGAAGTATGATTATAAATTACAGTGGTATGAGAGATTTCAGTCATATCTCAGCACGATAGTCAACGATACGGCCTTTATAGTCGGGGATTTCAACGTGGCGCGCTATGACTCTGACGTCTATGACCCCGTTTACCTGAAAGATACCGTAGCGACAATGCCCGAAGAGCGCCGCGCCTTTGAGGGTGTCATCGAATTAGGATTTACGGATATATTCAGCCACATCTACCCTGATAAAAGCCAGTACACATGGTGGGCATATGGGGCTGCCATATGGAAAGACCAGGGCATGAGGATAGACTACGCACTGGCAACCCAACAGGCCAAGGGTGTAACGAGCGACATCGTCGTTGACCTCTGGCCGCGAAGGAAGAAGACCCCCACACCCTCTGACCACGCTCCACTGATTGTGCAGGCAGCGCTGTAGGCAGATTATCGTTATGGAGAACTTTAAGGAAATGAAAACATAGCCGCTGACCCCTGTTTTCATTGTTTTCCCTGACGTTTCCTAAATTGTAATGACCACTATAAGGTCTGACAGTGCAGCAAAAATCTCCCGCCGACTAATCACCAGCACTGCTCTGAGCTGTTGCTTTATCTATAATTCACATCAGATGTTCAAGCCTGCTCTACTTATAAGAATCGGGGTGAATCTAGCAATGTCACTGCCCTATAATTTAATCTTTAATGCCTTGGCAAATCTTACAAGTGTCTCTGTGGCCTTGTCATAGTCGTAGTCGTCTATTTGGCGTTTGACTACGGCAAGGTCTGCGATTTCCGGCACATCAGCAAGCATCCCCTTTAATTTGTCCAGTTCGAGTGCTGAGTCCGCGTCGCCGTTTTCAAGCTTCATAAGCAATCTGCGCAGCTGGTCTATCAGTGTCTGGTCAACATGAATGTCTGATACCACAGATTCAATATCAACTTCGGCAGATGCCGGTTCATCGGCGTGAAGCCTTGAGAGTTCCTCTAACACTTCGGTAAGCCTCAGCTGAAACGCGTCTGTCAGCGGCTCTAACTCCGGTGACTTGGCAGCGCTTTCGCCCTTGAGTGCCTGCTCAAGCGCCTGAGATGCCCTGTGCATCTCTCCAGCCCCAATGGTGCCAGCAACTCCAGACATAGTATGAACCAGCCTGTAGAGGTCAGGGCTTCCAGCCGATAATCCATCTTTCAGCACTGCCATAAAATCCTTATATTTTTCCCTAAACTCGTTGAGCATTTTTACGTAGAGGGCGGCATTGCCGGCAGTCCTCCTCAATCCCGCTTGTGTGTCAATCTTGTGAAAACCAGTTGGTAGTTCTGTGGTTTGAAAGGCTGGCAGAGTGACAGGAGGCGTTTTCGGTTGCCGGGTCATCTCTGAAGACTCACGAGGTTTTATCCAGCGAACAAGCGCATTATAGAGCGTGGCAGGCTCAAAGGGTTTCCCCACATGGTCGTTCATTCCGGCTGCGATACATTTGTCGCTGTCTCCGGAGAGGACATTTGCCGTCATGGCAATAATGGGCAGATCTTTGAATTCCAATTTGGCACGAATTGCGGCAGTTGCCTCAAAGCCGTCCATATCCGGCATCTGAACATCCATCAGCACGGCGTCATATGGCTGCTTCAAAACGGCAGCCACCGCCTCTATTCCATTGACGGCTGTGTGTATCTGAAAGCCCTTTGCCTTTAAAAGTTCAGTCGCCACCTGGCGGTTTATATCGTTGTCCTCAACCAGGAGGATGCGCGCCCCGGAGATGCGTTTCAGGCCCTCAACCTCCGTATCAGCCGCGGGTGTTGTAAATCTCACCCGTGCCACCTCTTCACCAAAGACAGATAAAATCGTATCATACATAACGGACAGGCTTACGGGTTTAATAAGAAACGAGTCCATGGGTACGCCTTTGGCGGCATTAATAACCTCCTCCCTGCCATAGGCGGTTACCATTATAATCTTTGGGATTTTACTCTGTGGAAGGAGCTTGTTAATCGCTTCAATTGTCTCTATGCCGTCCATACCGGGCATTTTCCAATCCACAAAGACCAGATCGAAGGAATTGTCAGTTGCCCGTGTCAACTCGGCCAACGCCTCTTTGCCGGAGGCAACCGGTGTGACCTTGAATGAAAACGACTCAAGCGTGTCTTTTAAAATATCGCGCGAGGCTGGGTTGTCATCGGCAAGCAGCACGTTCAGCCCCACGTACTCGTCCTTGGGCAGGCGGAATCGCCGCCTCTCAGCGTTTTGCCGTGCCAGCCGCACGGTGAAGTGAAATGTCGAACCAGCACCCGGGACACTTTCCACCCATATGCCGCCATCCATCATCTCAACCAGCCGCTTGCATATACTAAGCCCAAGCCCTGTTCCCCCATACTGCCGTGTTGTCGAAGTGTCTGCCTGACTAAAGGCCTGAAACAGATTGCCGATTTGTTCAGGGGTCAACCCAATGCCCGTGTCCTGTACCGAAAAATGGAGACAGACATTGTCATCTGCCACATCTTGCGCCTCGATATGTATGATTATCTCGCCATAATCAGTAAACTTAACGGCGTTGTTTGCAAGGTTTGTCAATACCTGCCCTAGTCGCAGCGGGTCTCCTATCAGCACTAAGGGTACGTTTTTAGCGATAGAGAAACAGAACTCAAGGTTCTTCTCGTCAGTCTTAATAGTGATTAAATTAGATATATTGTGCAGCACCTCGTCAAGGTGAAATGGGATATGCTCGATTTCAAGCCTTCCTGCCTCGATCTTCGAGAAATCCAGAATATCGTTTATTATCCCTAATAGGGATTTTGCCGCCGACTGCACCTTTGAAAGATAGTCCAGCTGTTTTTCATCCAGAGTGGTCTTCAAAAGCAGATAGGTCATTCCAATAATGGCATTCATCGGAGTTCGTATCTCGTGGCTCATATTGGCAAGGAAA
>JADFXZ010000136.1:1434-6012 GCA_015233265.1 Nitrospirota bacterium | reverse complement strand
GTACAATTGCGCCATGTATTTTTATATTATCTACGTCAAGGAAAACAGCAGTGTACGGGGCTTGGGGAAATCAATTGGCGGCGTAAGGCATAGGATTTCAAGGATTGCTGAGAATGCCTCGATATATCTGAGGCTTTGGCGGCTGCGGCGCGTTGCCATATTCGGTGCCTCGAAAACCGGGCAGCAGTATCTTAAAATGTGCAATCGAATTGGTACACAGGTAGAGTTTTTTATAGATAACAACCCCGCCATGCAAGGCAGACAGTTCATGGGAGTGCCCGTGTACCCTCCGTCATACTTGCTTGAGACTGCCAGCGCTAAAAATATCGCCGTACTAATAGCGTCACTTGGCAGGAGGGCTGAGATGCGCAGCACCCTTGAGGCAATGAACTTCACAGGGGAGATCATATGAAGACAATTGACCCCGAACTGTGGAAAAAAGACAGATATCTCAGAACTATCACAGAGCGCCTCGCACAGGTAGAACTTCTGTCTATAGACATATTTGATACCCTTATTCTGCGGACATGCCTCAATTGCGGAGACGTATTTTATGAAGCAGGCTCACGGGCAGTCGCTTCCGGAATCCTCCGCCCAGGCACCAACCCAAAGGAGTTTCAATATGTAAGACAGCAGTCAGGTGTTAAACTCCATATGCAAATAAAGCAGAAAACCCCGCATGGTGAAGAGACGCTAAACGGTATATATGACATTATGCCCGCTGCCATAGGCAGCCCTGAGCAACTCCTGCGTCTGGAGCTGCTAGTGGAAGAGGAGTTTGCGTTTGTCAATCCAATAATAATGTCTCTGATTAACAATTTTAAGGCAATGGGCAGACCAGTTGCCCTGCTTACCGATATGTATCTTTCGAAGGTTAACATCGAGGGGATATTAGTGGCCGCGGGATTTCCACTTGATTGCATAGATCTGCTGCTGGTGTCTAATGAGTTGGGGGCAGATAAAGGCTCAGGCGGGCTGTTCGATATAATGATGTCCCATTTTCATCATATCAAAAAGGCAGCCGTTGTCCATATCGGCGACAACCCGCGCTCTGACGGCGCCGGGGCGCAGCGTGCGGGAATTGAGCATATACTCTATGGCTATGACACGCACCTCGATATGGTCTTTAACTGGGAGGGCGTGCGCTACGGTGAGGTTATGCCTGAGCTGTCACAAATCAGGAAACTTGCCACAAGACTAAATGCCTCGGACGATGCGGCACACACGCCGTGGTTTAATATGGGGGCGGCGGTCTTAGGCCCGTTTTTTAGTGCTTTTGCCGATTGGGTCGTCGATATTTGCATAAAAGAGGACAGGCACAGGGTGTTTCCTATTATGCGCGGCGGGACATTGCTCTGCCAATTGATTGAAAACGCGGCAGCCCACAAGAATTTTCAATTAACCGCAACGCCCCTCTACGTATCGAGGCAAACGACGGCCTTTGCCGCAATCGGGGATTTCAACGACTGGCAGGCAGAGTTTCTCTTTATACGCAGAAATATTACTGTACGAAGACTCTTCGAGCTGCTTGAGATACCAGAAGGAATTCAGATGTTTTCCGATGTCGGAGATACGCTTATTCAGGATTCGGGAATCGCTGCCTCGCGTATCTCTCTAAGACGCAAACTCTTAGACTATCTCTGCCGCCCTGACATAAAAGACAAACTAAACGCGCTGACGGCAAGACACAGGAAACACCTGATAGCCTACCTGAGGCAGACCTGTTGCGAGCTTGACGGCATTGTCACAGTTGATTTTGGATTTCAGGGCACGATACAAAATAACATCCAGCAAGCCCTTAAACACGCTGGAATCGAGGCTTCGATGACCCATCTTGTTGCCCTGGGTGAAGAAAATCTAAGATACTTAATTCTCGAGCGCCTGGACATCAGGGGATTTGCCGGTGGCGGTGGAGAAAACCTCGACATGATAAGAAGGATAAACAGGTCTCCTGCCGTCCTCGAAGACATTATCATCGAGGGAATAGGCACGACTATTGGATACCGGAACTCTAAAGACGGCACAATCACCCCAGTGCTCGAAACAAATCTCACCCCGGAGGCGGAGATTGAGAAAAAGCGCGTCTGTGTCAACGGCATACTGGGGTTTCAGGCAATGTGGTTTCATTTCACTAAATCCAAGCCTGCCCTCACCACATCCATTATGGCACGGAAGCGGCAGCTCATTGCCCTATGCCATCGTCTTGTCGATATGCCTACACCGCAGGAGGCGCAGCTGTTGAGCACGCTGCATCACGAGGACAACTACGGCTCAGACAGCGCCGCCCAAATCTGTAAGGACGCCGATATGAAACTCCTCGATGCCCTTGGGCCAGAGAAATTCTTAGACAAGACCCGTCTCGGTTTTAACTACGGTCAGGTGCTATGGCCCCAGGGTGTGGTGTCACTTAAATATCCAACCTATATATTTAAGAGATACTCGGCTGTGAATAACTCCATGAACTACTTTAGTATGATGAATGATATGGTGAGTCTGATGGTTGACGAGGGCATCAGGCAGTGTGTGGTATACGGCGCGGGAGATATAGGGCTGATTGTCCTACAGGCTGCTGAGATTAACGGCCTCACTGTTGTGAGCATTGTCGACAGAAATGAAAATCTATGGGGCGGGTACATTAACGGCATCGAGATTATCTCACTTTCTTCGGCCACGAAAGGGCAAGTTCACTGCTATGCGGTTGCCTCCCATCTGTTTGCCATCGAGATAGTCAAGGCTATAGAGGCGGCCTACGAGGGCACGGCAATTACGCCGCGTATTTACTGCGCCCCATGGTATTTTTAATTAATATGGTATTTTTAGACAATATATATAAAGGAGGGTTTTGAAATGGCTGAAAACGAATTCGACATAGTCTGCTCCTGCCACCTGACGTGGGACTTGCACCTCTTTCAAAGACCGCAGCAGATTATGTCCAGACTTTCAAAAGACCATAAGGTACTCTATGTCATACCCATTTCGCTGCAAGGGCTGTGGCGCTTTAAGCATATGAGAAAAAAGAAGTTCCGCTATTTAAAGATAAACAAAAACCTCACCTACTATCGCCCCATAGTGCTGCCCTTTGGTGAACAGTACCCGCTTATCAAGCGCATAAATGAACTATTGGTCATCAAACGTATAAAAAACTTTATGAAAAGAAATCGTTTTAGTAAGAACCTTCTCCTGTGGCTCTATACGCCGATGGCCTATTACCTGCCGGGGCAGCTTGGAGAAAAGGCGGTGGTCTATGACTGCATGGATGATTTCTCATCCTTTTTATATGCCCCTAAGGATGTGCTTAAAAAGGAACAACAAATCACAAAGGCCGCCGATGTGTTTTTTGCCGGTGGAGATACGCTTCTGAAAAACAAGGCTCAGGGGCATCCAAACGCTGCCGCCTTTTCGTGCGGGGTCGATGCCGGTCACTTTGCAAAGGCCGCCCAACGCAACAGCCCTGCCCCGGCTGACATTGCAGACATCAGGGGTAAAATTCTCGGATATTTCGGGGCAGTGGATGAGCGCATTGACTACGATTTGCTGGAGTTTATTGCCAACTTCGACAAGTCCTGGCAAATTGTCATCATAGGGCCTCTTGTTAAAATAAAACGCCCTGCCATATTTGACAGCATAGAAAACCTCCACTACCTTGACCTCAAGCTCTACAATGAGCTTCCAGTGTATGCCTCGTTCTTCGACTGCTGCCTCATTCCCTTTAAGATGAACGACCCGGTTACGCAGCACCTCAACCCCACAAAGACGCTTGAGTATCTGGCAATGGGGAAACCAATTGTCAGTACGGCCTTGCCGGACATAGTTAAGAACTTCACTGGCATGGTCTCTATCGCCAACTCATACGAGGCATTTGCCAATAGCATAAAAGAACGCCTCGCTGATGATGACAAAGAAATGATTAACAAGGGGCTTTCCCTTGTGAAGACAAAATCGTGGGACTCGATGGTACAGGGGATGCTTGACATTATCAGAAAGGGGAATTTCTTTTCATAGATAAAAAAGGGCCTGGCGTTACCCCCATGGCCCTTTTAAATTTCACTTACCAGCAGCGGCTTCTATTTCGCCCGTGCAGGTCTTCGAGCCTTATTATTTCCCCCTGAACTGCCTTGCCATGTTACACCGGTGTTGTACCAGTTAGCGCCGTCGGAGAAATACAGATTCCCATCGGTATACGCTATGATTGCCGTGCCGTTATAGTATAACTGATAATACCATGTGCCGCTGGCGTCAGTGTATGTATTTACGCCTCCTGTAACAATCCCAAAGTATGAGGGGTATTGGCTGTAAAACGAACTGATAGCAGATGTGGCAGCACTCAAGGTGGTGCTTGTCTGCCAGCTTGTACCGGTACTGTACCAATTAATGCCATCTGAGAAATAAACATTCCCATCGGAATAGGCTATGATGGACTTGCCATTAGCATACTGCTGAAAATACCATGTGCCGGTGGCGTCAGTGTATGAGGCCACACTTGCCGATATAATTCCAAAGTATGCGGGGTATAGATTATAAAATGATTGAATCGCCGAGGTGGCATTACTAAGGTCGGTGCTTGGCTGCCAGCTCTGC
>JADFXZ010000136.1:0-1338 GCA_015233265.1 Nitrospirota bacterium | reverse complement strand
ATTGGAAATAATATATGCCATTTCCGTCAATATTCGAGCCTACGCTGCCTGAGGCGCCTCCAAAGACAGCAGGATATTGATTATAAAACGATTGAATCGCCGAGGTGGCATTACTAAGGTCGGTGCTTGGCTGCCAGCTCTGCCCCGTAGCATTCCAGCTGCGGCCGTCGAACCAATATAGATTCCCATCCGAATACGCTATAATGGCCGTGCCTTTAGAAAACCACTGGTAATACCATGTGCCGGTGCTATCAATATATGAAGTTACAACCCCCGAAGAAATCCCAAAGTATGATGGGTATTGGTTATAAAACGAAGAAATAGCCGAGGTGGCATTACTCAAATCAGTGGCTGGCTGCCAGCTTTGCCCGGTAGCGTGCCAACTACGACCATCAATCCAATATAGATTCCCATCCGAGTACGCTATTATAGCCGCGCCCTTTGTATACCATTGGTAGTACCATGTGCCGCTGCCGTCGGTATATTTAGTCACAACCCCCGATGCAGTCCCAAAGTATGCCATGTATTGTTTATAAAATGCCTTTATCGCAGTAGTAGCGTTATTGATGTCGGTGCTTGGCAGCCAGCTTTGCCCGGTATTGTGCCAGTTAGCGCCATCAAGCCAATACAGACTCCCATCGGAATATGCCACAATAGCCCGAATGGCGGCACCGCTGACATACCATTGGTAGTACCATGTGCCGCTGCCGTCAGTAATGGTATTCACACTGCCTGAGGCAGTGCCAAAGTATGATGGGTATTGGTTATAATACGCCTTAATCGCAGTGCTTGCCGCGATATAAGAAGAGGCGGAATTTTCTGCCGCACCAGCCGCCGCATCCACCGCCGCATCCACTGAAGACGCCGACAAGTTCAATGCGCTAAGCGCCGCCGAGGCCGCCATTACAACAACAACTATGAATAAATACACAGACCTTTTCATTTCAACACTCCTACTTCCTTTCCGCTATTTGGTATCCAAAGGATACCCACTAAGCTACCTCTTGTCTCAACGGCGCAAGTACTGCACGAGCGCGTGCAATACACCTTTGCCTGAACCCCTTTGATGTATTACAAGGATTTTGGAGGGCGGTCTTTTGGAAAGAAACACAAGGACGTGATTATATGCTGCAAAGGAGGCTCAAGCAAATAGAAAGACATAAAGGCGGCAAAGTCATATTCGGCAGGATATGCCGCAGTCAGCCCGGTAGCTGAAATAAATGATTTCTCAGCCTTACATATGTCTACAATGACAGGCTTTGCACCGCTGGAAACCAGATTTACCGTATTTTTAGCCGTTACCTGCACCGAAATAAAACATATCACAAGCGCCAATAC
>JADFXZ010000045.1:549-14642 GCA_015233265.1 Nitrospirota bacterium | reverse complement strand
CCCCCTCAAGAAAAAAGGGGGGGCTGGCTGCTTTTCTATTGTGACACAGTCTGTTAGCATGAATGACAGATTAAGTGCGAATTAATACTACTTATTGAATTAGCCATGATCCAGTGTAACAACAATACGCAATAGTGCGTTTGCCCTGGGCAATAATTTCCTTGTATTACTGTGTCATCTGTGGTATTATATACGCTATCGTCGTGGCTGCCATTGCTGTATTTTGACTTGTTAGATGCATAGCAGGAGGTCCCAAATATTGATAAAGAGGGTTCCGGTCAGTGAGCTTAAACCAGGTATGTTTATCTGTGACCTGAATTGTGACTGGATTGAGCATAATTTTTTATTCAGCAAGTTTAAGATAGACGGCGAAAAAGTCATACAGAAAATCCAAAACATGGGCATCAAAGAGGTCTCCATAGATACATCTAAGGGTCTCGATGTCCAGTCTGCCCCCTCAGCCGCACAAGTAAAGAAAGAAATCGATGCAAAATTTATGAAGCAGGTGGAAGTCTTAGCAGAACCTTTACGCGAAGTCTCGTTGCGCGATGAGATAAAAACAGCTAACGCTATACGGGATGAGGCCAAAGCGACTATCAAAAATGTCCTCCATGACGTAAGGCTCGGCAATCAGATATCTATGGAGAGCGTACAGCAGATAGTCCCTAAGATGACCGACTCCATATTCAGGAACAAGGACGCGCTGCTTGGGTTAAGCAGGATAAAAACCATGGATGAGTATCTTTTTTTCCATTCTGTCAGCGCCTGTGTGCTGATGGTCTCTCTGAGTCACTCCCTGGGTTTAAGCAGGCAGGAGATGGACGATATAGGCGTTGGCGCTCTCTTGCACGACATCGGCAAGGTGAAGGTGCCTCATGAGATACTTAATAAGCCCGGTAAACTAACTGACGAGGAGTTTGTAAAGATGAAGGACCATGTCACATTAGGTTATGAAATCCTTAAACAGATTCCCAATATTCCTGAGCCTGCCCTCATGGTTGCCCATCAGCACCACGAACGCTATGACGGCACCGGCTATCCGAATAAGTTAATAGGGGAAGGGCTGTCGATTTATGGACAAATGGCCGCCATTGTCGACGTATACGACGCCCTTACATCAGATAGATGTTATCACAAAGGAATGCAATCTACCGACGCGCTAAGAAAAATCTTTGAATGGAGCCAGTACCATTTCAATCCATTAGTTGTACAGCACTTTATCAGATGTGTCGGCGTTTATCCGATAGGCACCTTAGTTATGCTTGACGACCACCGGCTTTGCGTAGTCATTGGTTCCGGCAAAGAAAGTCTTTTAAACCCTACGGTACGGGTTATCATGAACGCCAAAAAAAGGGCGTTTCTAAGACCGCTTGACATTGACCTGTCCGATTCTAAGACGGTCTGTAAAATAAGCTCATGGGAAAACCCAGCCCACTACGATATAGACCCATTCCAGTATACTGACTTAATAAAATAAAACGTTCAGACTTTCAATTCTGATCATTAAATTCTACAGGGCAATCGCACTTGATAAATCATGCAGAAATTGCCTATGTAAGCAGACTGCCTTGTTCCTTGCCGTCATTACCGGCTTGCAGACTGTGTCACAATAGAAAACCAACCACATCAAACTCACTAAATAGACAGTAAAAATGATTCTTCATCTGAAATCACCCTGTCGAATCATCCTGAGCTTGTCGAAGGATTGCCGATTTATGGAGAAATGATATACAAAGGAGCATCCTTCGACAGGCTCAGGATGATTCTAATTTGCATGAACAATCTCCGGAATCTATTATGACACAGTCTGTAGTCCGGAATGGACGCAATAAGGGCTGCTGTGACTATTGGGCTGCTAATGCGTTTACCCTGTGACACCATGTTAATTTTTACTTGACAACACAGGTGCTATTAAGGTAGTGTTTATGATGATAGATAACAAGTTTGAAGTCCTTCTGCTTGATGATGAGCCGATTGTCGGTAAGCGCCTCAAGCCTGCCCTTCTGAAGCTGGGCTGTGAGGTGGAGGTCTTTGAAAGCCCCCAAAAGGCGATAAAGCGAATAAACGAGAAGGAGTTTGACGTAGTAGTCACAGACATTCGCATGGACGAGATAGACGGCATTGAGGTGTTGGAGCATGTAATGAATAAATCGAGGCGGACAAAGGTGATTATGATAACCGGGTATGCCATGATGGAGCTTGCCCGCCAGGCCATGGAAAAAGGCGCCTTTGATTTCATTGCAAAGCCGTTCAAGCCGGAAGACCTGCGAATGGTAATAATAAAGGCAGCAGAGGCACAAGGCGTAAAACTAACCCTCTCTCAAGAACCTCATTAACAGGCCTGTATGGCTTTGGCATCGGTAACAGCTTCGGCAGACATTATGATTACGCAATGGCTGGCAGATTGCGATGTTTAATACTTGCTTAGACAGATGGTATAAGTGTGCACTGAAGCGCCTTAAACGCGTCCTCGATGCCGCAATAGAAAGGCAAACCATTGCCGACATCTCCACAGACGGCGAACTTACGGAGCAAACGCCAAAGAAACCTGATAAACTACGATTTACAATTAAGTCACACGTCTATATAGGTTTCGTATTTGCCTTTGTAATAGCCATTTCCATAGGCATAGCCCTCGTTGCCACGCTGCTTATGATGGATAGAAACCTGGAGGTCATCGAGGTCTCCAATAAATATGTCTATCATACCTTTGAGGCACGCAGCTACGAGAAGGAATTCCTGCTTAAAGGCGCCGGCATTAAGGAGGCACACCAAAATATAAGGGCGCTGAAGGACCTGTTCTTAGAACACTATGGCGAGATAAAAAAGATAGTGGGAAGCAATGAACTGCTCTCAAAAATAGACAAATACGGCAAGCTCCTCGAAACACTCGAAGACCTTCAGGCAATAGCAACACCTTCTGAGGAATTATCGCTCAAACAGGAAAAGACTAAAGAGGAGCTTCAGAGCCTCGGAGGCGAAATGGTTACCGTGGCAAAGGGGCTGATGAGAAAGGAACAGGATGCTCTGAATAAGACGATGCTCCTGTTTCGTGTGGTTCATATATATGCGGTTGTGTTTTTGATCTTGTTTATCACCTTTATTTTTCATCTAATGGGGTATAGGGTATTAAGGACGCTTAACCGCTTTACAGTGTATATGGGCCAGATATCATCTGGCAAGCACTCGAATTTTCAATCATCAAAGTTCTATAGGGACGAATTCACGGACCTCTCCGGCGTACTTGACCAGCTGGTCAAGGAATATGACAGACAGCAGACCATAATTTCTCAATCCCATAAGCTGCGAGCAGTGGGCACGTTGACCGCAGGTGTTGCACACGAGCTTAATAATCCCATTAACAATATAACGCTGACCGCCCATATGCTGCTTGAGGACTACTCCGAGCTGTCGGACGAGGAGCGCCTCGATATGATAAAAGACCTGATTGACGAGGCCGGAAGGGCGCGCCTCATCGTTCGCAACCTGCTTGACTTTGCACGCGAGAGCGAGAGTATAATGGAGCCTATCGCTATTGGCGACGTGCTAGAGGAGACATTAAAAATCTCTGGAAGTCAGGTAAAGCTTGCTGGTGTTAATATCGAACTCAAAGTAGCGCCTAATCTGCCGCGCATACATGGCGACAAGCACCAGCTTCAGCAGGTATTTTTAAACCTGCTCCTAAACGCCCTCGATGTAACCCTCAAAGGCGGACACCTGAAAGTAGAAGTAAGTATGGCCGATGAGGACAACTTCGTAGCCGTCAAAGTAACCGACTTCGGACAGGGCATCCCTGACCATATACTGCATCACATCTTCGACCCATTTTTCACTACGAAGACCAAGGGAAAGGGTACGGGGCTTGGCCTTTCGGTATCTCAGGGGATAATCGCAAAACACGGCGGTCATATCACTGTCAGCACAAAACAAAAGCGCGGTACGACGTTCACGGTTAAGCTGCCCATTACCACTATCCCGGCAGATTTAAGCCGGTACTCTGAAACGCAGACCCTATTGGATAATAAGTAATTGGACAATCAACAAATCCTCGACCAACGCCATATCGATAAATATTTTTTTCCCGAAAACAAATAGCTTGCGGAATTTGTAATTTTTGTATATGATAATGGGATTAACTAAGAAGGGGGTATGAGTCATGAGAGTGAAACGTTGGATTGTATTAATTTCTGTAGTGTTTATGTTGGTTATCGTCTGTGACGCGGCGGCCTCTACTGATAAAAGCTCAACCGGGGTGCCTATATTGCTCTACCACCGGCTTGGGCCGACAGTTGCCGACAGTATGACTATAACGACGCCTGTTTTCGAGTCACACCTGAAGTATCTCAAAGAAAAAGGCTACACTGTAATCCCGCTGAGGCAGCTCGTTGACAGCCTGAAAAATAAAAAGCCCCTTCCGGCACACTCAGTAGTCATCGTCGCCGACGACGGTCATAAGTCTGTCTATACCGATATGCTGCCGCTTGTAAAGAAATACCAAGTACCTGTAACGCTGTTCATATACCCTTCGGCCATCTCAAACGCCTCATACGCCATGACCTGGAACCAACTCAAGGAGGTAAAAGATACCGGGCTTTTCGATCTTCAGTCCCACACGTACTGGCATCCGAATTTCAAGAGAGAAAAAAAGAAACTTGACCAGAAGGAATATGAAAAACTCGTAGACGCACAGTTAAAAAAGGCAAAGGACAAGCTCGAGAAGGAGTTTGGCACAAAGGTAGACCTGCTTGCATGGCCATTCGGGATATATGACGACTATCTGATGGGCAAGGCCTCTGAGGCAGGATATGTGGCCGCGTTTTCTATCGAGCGGCGTCCGGTCAGAAGCGGCGATAACATGATGTCTCTACCGCGCTTTCTTCTTGAGAATGTGAACCAGGGGAAGTCGTTTGAGAGGTTGTTAAACGAGAATTGATTAAAATTCAAAATAATACAGAGGGTGACAAAATATGCCAAAAGTAGACGGAAAGAAAAGGACAACTGTCGGGTTTTTTGCGGCGGCGCTCTTTACGGCAGCGCTTTTACTTAGCGAGGCCAACGCGCAGGACATTAAAGTTATCGACTCCATATCCAAAAAACCCATTAAAAACGCTACCGTACTAGTCGATAACACATCTATTGTGACCAACGACGCTGGGGTTGCCGCCATCAATACCCCAATAACTCCGGCAAGCAAAATATCGGCCAAATCCCCCGGTTACGCCAAAAATGACAACGTCCCTTCAACCGCAGGTACCGCAGCAATAGAGATACCGTTGAGGCCATTTGTGCCGAAGGCCCTATATTTATCCATGTACGGGGCATCGAGTAAAAAGCTGCGAAACTCAGCCCTGAAACTCATAGAAGACACAGAGCTCAATGCCCTTGTAATAGATGTAAAAACCGACTGGGGCGTGTTGAACTACAAGAGTTCCATACCGCTTGCCGCTGAGGTTGGCGGGCAGAAGGTCATTCTTGTTAAAGACTTAAAGGAGATGGTCAAGCAATTTAAGGACAAAGGCATATATATGATTGCCCGCATAGTTACCTTTAAGGACAACCCTCTGGCACAGGCCAAGCATGGCCTTGCCGTAAAGACTCAGGGTGGAGACCTCTGGCGTGACAGAGAGAGGCTTGCCTGGGTTGACCCGTTTAGGAAAGAGGTGTGGGACTATAATATCGACATAGCCATCGAGGCCGCAAAGAGCGGATTTGACGAGATACAGTTCGATTATGTGAGATTTCCCGATTCGTTAAGACCAAAGTTCTCCAAGCCAAGCACCGAGGAGGCCAGAGTAAAGGCAATCACCGGGTTTCTGCAAGAGGCCAAAAGGAGGCTTGCCCCCTATAATGTCTATCTTGGGGCGGACATATTCGGCTACGTATGTTGGAACGCAGACGATACGCAAATCGGACAGAAACTCGAAGAACTCGCGGGTGTCCCCGACTACCTCTCCCCAATGCTCTACCCCTCAGGGTTTCAGTTTGGAATCCCGGGCTATAAGAATCCTGTTGCAAATCCTAATAAGATAGTCTATCTATCGCTTAAGAGGGCGCAGGAGCGCACTCAGCTGCCTCCAAACCGGTTCAGGCCATGGATACAGGCATTTAGAGATTACGCATGGGACAGGAGATTTTTCAAGGGAGCGCCAGTCAGAGAGCAGATTAACGCCGCGGAGCAGTTTGGCTCCCATGGGTGGATGCTCTGGAATCCTCAGAACAACTACTACCCCGAGGGGTTAAAGCCCAAAAATGCACAGACCGCGCAAGCCCCCGCAAAGCCTACAGCTCAGGCTGCAGCGCCGGTTGCGGCAGCCACAGCGCAGCTACCCGCTAATCAAGCTACGGCAGCCACCAATAATAAGCCTATGGCTCAGGCAGTGACCCCTGTGGCGGCTGCTAAATAAAAAGACGCGGCAACATTGGGGCTGCTTGCAAAGTGCAGATGTACGTAACCGGCGCAGCAGTTATTTACCCTGTAGCCGGTTGTGCCCTCGCCGCAGTCATATATGGTTTCCACTGATTGCGGCATCACCTCCATCGCCGAATAGTGAAATTCGTGTCCTCTGAGTGTGTCGCCATTTTCCCCCAGAATTGAATCCGCACTGAGGACTACCTCTCTGTAGCCGAGTTTGACCCTTTTCTTTTGCATTTTCGTCTTTACAGGAAATATGCCAGCCATTGGGAAGACCCGCCCAGTGAGGTCAACGATGCCCTCGGTTAGGTACATAAACCCGCCGCATTCGCCGTAGATTGCCCCTCCTCTAATGAAGAAGTCCCTGATGGAGGCAAGCATGGCGGCGTTTGAGGAAAGCCTCTTTGCGTAGAGTTCCGGGTAGCCACCGCCAAAATAGACCGCCCCCACGCCACATGGGATTTTCTCGTCGTTTAGGGGGCTGAAAAAGACTATCTGGGCGCCGGCGGCGCGCAGGTAATCGAAATTATCTTCGTAATAAAAGCAAAAGGCGCTGTCGCGGGCAACCCCTACACGCACCGTGCGTTGCAGCAGAGGCGGCACCTGTATATCGATAACTGGAATATCGACAGAAGCCGCCAAAAGCAGGGTATCAATATCTATGCCGCTTTGGGCGGCCTCAGCAAGTTTTTGGGCGAAGTCAGCGTTGACCACCCCGTCTTCGGCAGTGTAGAGGCCGAGGTGGCGCTCCGGCATGGCAATCGCAGGGTCAACGCGCAGGCAGCCAAGCACACGGCATGTGCAGTGAGTCTCGATGGCCTCTTTGACCCTCGTGTAATGCCTCACGCTTGCAGTCCGGTTGACAATTACACCGGCAAGCAATAGTTCTGGGTCAAATGCCTCGATTCCTTTGACGAACACGGCGGCGGTCTCAGCTGTCCCCCGTACGTCAAGCGCAACAATCACCGGAAGGCCAAGAAATTTTGCGGTTTCGGCTGCCGAGGCCCTTCCGCCATCGAAAAGCCCCATAGCACCCTCTACGATGCACACATCGGCACCTCGTGATTTCTCTATAAACATGCGCCTGACATAGTTATCGCCACACATCCATCTGTCAAGATTCCACGAGGTTACGCCCGTCAGGCAACGGTGAAGGCCGGGGTCGATGAAGTCCGGGCCGGTCTTAAACGGCTGCACACGGAGGCCCCGGCGTCTTAGGGCTGCCATCAGGGCAAGGGCTGTCGTGGTCTTACCGGCGCCGCTTTGCAAGGCTGAGATAACAAATGCGCTCTTCATAGCCTATGATGGTATCATACAATGGGCATCAGCCGCAACTCGCCGCCAGGGCCAACGCACTATGTATGTTAGTCTTGGTCTGTCATTGCAGTGGGATGCTGTTATTTGCGTTAGCATTGCTTTAAGGTGATAACAATTCGCATATAACGCGTTTGCCCTGAGGGGGATGGTAAACACGTAGAACTCACTATAAGTTATTGCATTCTAAAGATTATTAGACATCCTGGACACATACCGTAAACACCATGGAAACGCTCCGAACACCACGGTATAAACGACATGTGCCTACTATTAAATAATACTATAAAGAATTCCTTAATAATTAACAAACAATTAAGAAGATACAACAAACCTGACTTATATTAAGGATTAACATAAAAGGACAAACACGGCCAGCCGCGCCTTGCTGTCATAGAGTGCCTTTCCCCCTCTTTTTTAGAAATATCTCAATTTTGTAATTTGGATTACATAGCGCGTGTAATTCAAACGACATACACATGCTCAACCTATCTGTTATCCTAAGATTAGGATATAAAAAACTAACAAAGGAGATAATATGAAAAGAAGAACGATTTTAGTGGCAGGCTTAGTAGTACTATTGATTTCCATGTTAATAGGGATGGTCTATGCCGGTGATACTCTAAGGCCGGCCGAGTTAAACTCCGCGATAGAGGCGGCACACGCACAGTGGCACGCTGGGCAGACACCCGCTTCAGCTATGACAGACCAGCAGAAAAAAGGACTCTTAGGACTAATAGAGCCAACCCTTACCGGCCATGAGAGACTCGCCCCGCTGCCTCAGGGTGCAACTCTACAGGCAAGCATCGACTGGAGAAACAACAACGGCAACTGGGTTACGTCCGTTAAAAACCAGGGAAACTGCGGCTCATGCTGGGCATTTGCCACAACCGCCGCGTTAGAGTCCTATACATTGAGGAAAACAAACACCCCCGGCAAGGACAACAATACCCCTAATGCCCTTGACCTGTCCGAGCAGGTGATGTTGTCATGCAGCGGCGCTGGCAGCTGTAACGGCGGTTATATCAACTCAGCCTCTGATTTCCTACGTAACTCTGGTGAACCGGTGGAGTCTTGCTACCCATATACGGCAGCCAACGGTTCATGCTCAAGCGCTTGCGCAACCCGTATATCCGCCACTGACACAGTAAACTCGTGGCAGTGGGTTACAACTTCACCCAACGCCGCTAATGTTGACACGCTTAGAAGCGCCCTAAACACATATGGCCCGTTAGTGGTCACCATGGCGGTTTACAATGATTTCTTTTACTACACCAGTGGTATCTACAGCTACGTAAGCGGCTCACTGGCAGGCTACCACGCCATATTGCTTGTAGGCTATAATGACGCGCAGCAGTATTTTATCGTGAAAAACTCATGGGGAGCTTCGTGGGGAGAGGCCGGATATTTCAGGATAGCCTACTCACAGGTTTCAAACGGCGTACAGTTTGGCTACATGTCAATAGCATACCCGCTATCAGCTGTTTCAGCAACCCCAGCATCACTAACAGTATCAGCAGGGTCATCCGGTAAAGTCACTGTCTCTGGCGGGCAGTCTCCATACACAGCCTCATCCGCAAGCGCCCAGATTGCAACGACATCGGTAAACGGCTCAACTGTAACAATTACCGGTGTGGCGGCTGGCACGACTACTATCACCATAAAAGACAGCGCTGGTAACACTGCGGGCGTCCAGGTAAATGTTGCATCTGTACCGGGAGCACCGGCGATAACAGCGGCCGTTGCCGGAAATGCTCAGGCAACCATAGCCTTCTCAGCTCCGGCTTCCGACGGTGGCAGCGCAATTACAAGCTACACAGTAACCTCCAGCCCCGGCGCAATAACTGCCGCTGGCAGCTCATCGCCAATCACAGTAACCGGTCTGACTAACGGCACTGCCTATACATTCACAGTAAAAGCCATCAACGCCATTGGCACTGGCCCTGCGTCATCTGCTTCAAACAGCGTAACGCCTGTGGCAGCTGTTCTGGGAGCGCCGACATCCGTGACGGCAACGGCAGGCAATGCCCAGGCAACCGTCTCTTTCACTGCGCCGGCTTCCACAGGCGGCAATACAATAACGGGCTATACTGTAACCTCCAGCCCCGGCGCAATAACTACCGCTGGCAGCGCCTCTCCAATCACCGTAACCGGCCTGACAAACGGCACCGCTTACACATTTACGGTTAAGGCTAACATCGCCATTGGCACTGGCCCTGCGTCATCTGCTTCAAACAGCGTAACGCCTGTGGCAGCGGCACCAGGGGCGCCAACAGGCGTAACTGCAACGGCAGGCAACGCCCAGGCAATCGTTTCTTTCACAGCACCCGCCTCTAACGGTGGCAGCGCAATAACTGGCTACACTGTGACCTCAAGCCCCGGCGGGATAACGGCAACCGGCACCTCGTCGCCAATCACAGTAACCAATCTTACAAACGGCACTGCTTACACCTTTACGGTTAAGGCAATTAACTCAGCCGGTGCGGGTGCGGCCTCCTCTGCCTCAAACAGCGTTTCCCCGTCGGCGGCAAATTCAGCCCTTAATGTTGCCATTGCAGGCGGTGCCTATCACACTGCGGCGCTCAAAAGTGACGGCACAGTTTGGGACTGGGGATACAACGGCATTGGTGCTCTCGGCAACGGTACTTACAACAGCAGCAGCACCCCTATTCAGGTAAGCAGCTTAGCAGGTAGTGTCACAGCTATTGCCGCCGGTGGGTACCACACAGCAGCAGTCAAATCTGATGGGACAGTATGGGGCTGGGGATATGGTGGCTCCGGACAGCTTGGCAACGGCAGCAGTACCTACAGCTATACGCCCGTGCAGGTAAGCAGTCTAAGCGGTGTTACAACTATTGCCGCCGGACTCTTTCACACGGTAGCTCTCAAGAATGACGGAACGGTCTGGATTTGGGGTGACAACACCTATGGTCAGCTGGGCAACGGCACCACTACCAACGTCAACAAGCCTGTGCAGGTGAGCGGCCTCAGTGGCGTCACAGCCATTGCCGCCGGATTCTACCATACAATAGCGCTTAAAAGCGACGGCACAGTTTGGGTATGGGGAAGAAATTCCGAAGGCGAGCTTGGCAACGGCACAACCAACAACAGCAATACTCCCATTGCGGTAAGCGGCATATCCGACGTTAAAGCTATCGCCGCAGGCTCCTATCACAGCGTAGTGGCCAAGAGCGATGGCACGGTATGGGACTGGGGCTATAACGCACTTGGCAACTTAGGCAACGGCACATATACAACTTCCACCACGCCAGTTGCTGCCAAGGGCTTAAGCGGCGTGTCCTCTGTAGCCGCCGGATTCTACCACACGGCAGCTCTCAAGACTGATGGGACGGTCTGGTTCTGGGGATACAACAACTTTGCTAACGCCAGTAACGGCTCATACGCAACCAGCACCACACCTGTGCAGATTAGTGGCTTAGCCGGTGTTACCTCTATAGCGGCCGGTATGTATCACACAATCGTACTCAAGAACGATTGGACTATCTGGGACTGGGGATATAACGCCTATGGTGATCTTGGCAACGGCACAACCACAGCCAGTAATTCTCCTGTACAGGTTATATTCTCCAGTAACAACACCACAAAAACCTATATGGTAACGCCGTCAGCCGGTGCCTATGGCACAATCAGCCCCGCAACGGCGCAGACTGTCTCCGCCGGCAAGACTATACAGTTCACCGTAACGCCCAATAGCGGTTACACCGCTTCGGTTGGCGGCACATGCAGCGGCTCGCTCTCAGGCAATGTCTACACAACTTCTGCCATTAACGACAACTGCACAGTAGTTGCAAGCTTCACAGCGGTTGTCAAAACGTTAACAGTAACGCCGTCAGCCGGTGCAAATGGCACGATAAGCCCCGCGTCGCCTGTGAGTGTTGTTGCCGGTAAGACAACACAGTTCACCGTAACGGCGAATGCTGGTTACTATGCCTCAGTTGGTGGCGGTTGTAATGGGGCGCTCTCAGGCAATGTCTACACAACCTCTCCCATTAACAACAACTGTACTGTAACCGCGTACTTTTATAAGAAGTAGTAGTAACTGGGCTGAAGGTATAAAGCAGGGTGAAGGGGGGAGCTAAGCTCCTCCCTTTTGTCATTCCTCTTTGTCATTCCTTGGGTTAATATTGAGTTGTAATTATATGAGTAATAATTAATCAGCTAATAAGAATCATCCTGAGCTAACAAGAATCATCCTGAGCTAACGAGAATCATCCTGAGCTTGTCGAAGGATCTCCTATGTATTCGGATATGAGAAATAAAGGAGCATCCTTCGACAGGCTCAGGATGATTCAAATATTCTTTCGGCTATGACCCCGCTATTCTATATCAATTTGTACGCTGAATGTGTCAACCGCGCTGGTCGCACCTTCCCATATGCGGTAATAGAGCAGTTTCAGTTCGCTCCGGCCTTTCTTCTTTGCTTTAAGCCGCCAAGAAGAAAGCGTAGGGGCGCCCACTGCTGTATTTTCTTGTTTGGCGTTGTTGTCAACTGGGGATGACGAGGTAGAATTGTCCTTTAGAAGTTCAAAGTGCTCTGTGTCCATGTTATCGAAGTACCACGCATAACCGGTAGCGCCGTTGCCCCCAAGCCATATATGGACGGAAGCTCCGGTGTTGATTCTAAATTTGCCGCCGTTTGCCGTCTTGGTCAGATCTAATGTCTTATTCATGGCTTTCGTATTGCCACCAGAGGCGCTGCCCACAAGAAATACACTAAACAGTAACGCCAGGCAAATGAGCGCTGCCGTTAACTCCTTACGGTCATACATTGCGGCAGTCCATTGATCAAACCCGGCAGAAAACGGCACAAGAAGTACCGTTTTCTGTCAGAGCGGCTGCCTTACGCCGCTGATGCCTTCAGTAACTTATTTACTTTCAAGGAAAGGCGGGATATGTTCCTAGCCGAGTTGTTCTTGTGTATGACGCCCTTGGATGCCGCCATAGCGTATGCCCTGATGGCCTCGCTGAGCGTCTTGCATGCGTCTTCGCCTTTATTGGCCGAAACTGCCTCTTCGACTTTTTTCGCCAATGTTTTCAGCTTACTCTTAATCATTTTATTTACGAGATTTCTCTTTACTGCCTGTCTCGCCCTTTTTATTACTGACGGGCTTTTCTTGGGTCTTGACCTTGCTGCCATTAACTAACTCCTTTCCGTTGAATTTTTAAACCCTTCACTTTTCAAACAGAGTCACAACTTCGCCCCGAAATCGTACTCCATGTGTCCTTGTCTATTTCATCTACATACTCCGACAGTGAAAACCTCTGGCCGCAACCCGTGCAGCGCAACTCTACCGCCTTTCACCTTATTAATAAATCTAATCTTCCGTTGCATAGCTTACAAGTCATATAAGCCTCCTCATTCGTCCTACCTTAGCTATGATTATAACAATTGCCACTATTTAATACAATGGAAAATATTTCTTCGTCAAAAAAAAGGACATCGGCACATTGATTTTACAGAGCCTGTCGTGTTAGTGTAAGTAAAGTTTTGCTGGATATAAGGGAAGAGAAGTGTGAGACTTCCGCTGCGCCGCAGCCGTGATGGGAACGAAACCCCCTGTGTTTATTCCACTGAGGCTGGTACTTTGTATGTCTTGGGAAGGCGGGGGCTATAGGTTAGCCCTAAGCCGGAAGACCTGTCCAGTAAAATCACGAGGGTGGATGACTGTGTGTTTGTTGCAAATATTTAGCGCAATGCGTCGGCGTTACGCGGCGCTATGAAAGAGAGAAAACTAAAAAAACGCAATCTCAAGGATTCCCCAGCCTTGGTTGTCGCCGCCTTTGGAACGACCTCAAAGGGCAAGATTGTTTACGATTTGTTCGACTCTGACATGCGCGCACACTTCAAGGATACTCATTGTCTCTGGGCTTATACGTCTGAAATCGTCAGAGAAAAGACCGGCACCCCCGGCATTTTACAAGCCCTCGCCTCTTTGGAAGCTCACGGCTACAGAAAGGCCGTCGTCCAGCCGCTTCAAATCGTCCCCGGCACTGAATATCAGGAGCTTGCCGATATGTGCATTCATTTCCCCGGTCTACGCGTCGCCCTGGGTGAGAGCCTGCTTCATAGGTGGCAATTTGTCGATGAGATTATCTGCGCCATTGCAGGGGATTTCATCGCGGACGGTATCAATGTTGTTGTGGCACACGGTACACCCCTCTGCGCCGACCCCGTAAATATTCTCTATCAGGGGCTTGACTACTATTTATCACAAAAGTTTTCTAATTGCTTCTTTACCACTATCGACGGGATGCCATCTATGGAACTTGTCCTTGGGAAAATTGCAGATCAAAACAGAGCATTGAAAAGGGCTAGGTGGATTTCTCTTCTAGATGTTGCCGGCCT
>JADFXZ010000045.1:0-530 GCA_015233265.1 Nitrospirota bacterium | reverse complement strand
AAAGACCTCTTGGGGCAAACTCAGAGTCTTAAGGTAGAGCTGGAGGCGCTTGGCCTTAGTGTCGATTATCTAAACATCGAGCATGACAATGGCAGCTTTATTAAATCCCTCGGGTTTTACAAAGAGGTGCGCCGTGCATTTATTAACCGAATCGAACGGGCATTTAGTCTGCTTCATTATTACTAGGCGATATGAAAATAAACTGGAGATATTTAGCAGCGGCAGCGCTCACTCTCTTTTGTATCCCGCAATCTGCCTATGCCATGCACATAATGGAGGGGTTTTTGCCCTTTAACTGGTGCGCGTTTTGGTATGTGTGCTCGCTTCCGTTTTTTATTTACGGCGGTATTATGGTAAAAAAGCTAACAAGAGATAACTCAAAATTGAAACTGCTGCTTGGTCTTTGCGGTGCGTTTGTGTTTGTCATGTCGGCCATGAAAATTCCCTCAGTCATGGGCAGCTGCTCTCACCCCACGGGAGTGGGGCTTGGGGCGATTGTCTTTGGCCCCTCGGTAATGACTGTGCTTGGC
>JADFXZ010000135.1 GCA_015233265.1 Nitrospirota bacterium | reverse complement strand
CCACAGCCCCCTGCCTTTGAGGGGGGGGGCTGGTTTTTTATTGTGACACAGTCTGAAAAGCGGGAAAGTTGCATGAGCGCCTTATCCTTAAAGGTGTCTTCGTTGGCTGAGTTGTCGTGGCGAAGATGAATTACCTTAACTCCTCGTTCATGTAAATCAAAGCCGATGAGGTTTCTTCTGTGGCAGGACGCGGGGTCCTCTTCGGAACACATTACGGCAAGTGTGCAGGTTGCAGAGGTCTCGATAAGTCTTGTAAGGCCCTCTAAGTAGAATGCCTGCTTGCGAAGCAGGTCATAATCGGGGTGTTTTCCCCTGTAGACGGGCGCGTCTTTGGGGAAGCCCCCTAATTGGCCGCCCATGTAGATATAAGTAATAGACGCGGCCTGAAGTGAGCGTATGAGGTTTTCTCTGTTAAATTGCGGGGCGAAGCGGCTGTACGGGCTGCTTCTGACGTCAACGAGCGTATCGACACGGGCCGTGCTCAGCAGTGTGATAAAGTCATTTGTTGGGATATCCGAATGACCTATTGTACGTACTTGTTGTCATCTCAGTCCTGGCTTGCACAGTAGGGTTGGGCGGTGGGCTTTGGCTTAACCTCTGGTGCAGTTGGCATCATGTGCCGCTCTATGCTTAGGTATTTGTCTATTATGGAAATCACTTCGTTCATTGTGTCGCCATATTTTTCGCAGTTAACGACGCATTGGCTGATTTTCCCCCCTGGGATGATACATTTCTCGATGAGGCCTACATGTCCTTCGTTTGGCTTTGCCCCCAGTGCCTTCCAGTGCTCTTCAATCTGGAAGCTCTTTCGCCTCAGCTCATCGGCGGTGTGCCACAAAAGCCCGACAAAAAATGGGTGGTCTTCGTAGTAGTACTTAATGGCCGAGTAATAGTCCTGTCGGCGCTTAGGAGATTCGCTGATATACTTATAGATTATCCTCGATATAAGCTCAACCATCAGATATTCCGAGTTGTTTATGTCATTGGTGTGGCTGATTTTGTCCTCCCCAGGGCAGCAGGAGCTGCTTAGATTGTCTTTAACCTTTCTGAACGCCTCTTCTACGATTACCCAGGCGAGTTTAAAAAAAGATATCGTATTGAGGTTGTCCCTGACGATGTCGTTTCTCTGCACCACTGTCAGCCCCCCGGAGGAAGACTCCCTGCGCTCGAACAGCCGGATGGTGAAGATGTAGAGTATATGTTCCTGCGACTGTATGTTGTCTGGCAGATCCAGCGTCTTTACCAATGGCATGAAGCGCGAGTCTTCCTTACACTTGCCGATTGTGGCCATTATAAGCTCATAGCTTGCCATAAAGGCGCCTTCTTCTATCTGTTTTTTTAGTTTGCTGCTCCTTAACTCGACCGCGTTCATTTTTTTGATTGCGTCTTGCCTGGCTTCTTTTATTATCGTTATGAGTTTGAATGCCCGTGTCATTTCCATGTTGGCGTGATTGCTTTTAACAAATGCCTCCTGAAGCGCCCTGTCAATGTTGACAGATTTGTCGAAACTATAGATCTCCTCAGAAGAGCTATATAGTATCTCGGCGGCCTTTTTCCATGACACATCTGGCTCGTTTCCATATTCTCTGATTATGTAGTCGCGCATGTAGTAGTGAAAATATAGTGCCACGGAGTTGCCGCGGTTCTCCTTTGTAAATACATACTGCTTTATCATTTCGCTTATCGCCTCGACAAGCGGTTCCTCGTCTATTCGCGGAGCGCTGTGCAGGTGTTCACGTTTATCCCTGTGAAACACTGGTCTGCCCTTGGTGCGGCATTCGCCCCCTGTCTTCTGGATTACGAATTTTTCCTTTTCATCGCCGATTAGCTCAAACCTTGCGTTTGCCTCTCTTAGTAAGATAAACGGCCCGAAGCGTCTCTCAAACTCCCCCAATGCCATCACCGGCATGTACAGGCAGATTGGGGTCACTTGCGTTATCTGCTTTAATATCCCATCTATTTCTTTCAATTCGATTATCGTTGCCCTCGGACACAGGCCAGGCAGCAGCAGTATTCTCTTCTTCCTTGCAAACGTAAAGCACCGCGCGAAGTACTCGAGATAGTTCTGCGTTGCGGCGGCTACATCCTTATTTCCCCAGTCTTCACCAGCGTAGAGCAGGCTGTTTGGCGTGCGCTCAAACGGTATATTTGTTCTGGCCATCTCCTGCAAGATAGCCGATATGCCAATCAAGTCGTCAAGTTTTTGCAGCATCTCTGTCTGCGCGCCCTTGTCTCCAATGGTTCTTATATAGGCCTCGCTGATGTAATATATCTTCTCCCAGTGCGTGTTCAGGCTCTCCTCTGCCACCTCCAGCACCGGCCTGCCGTAGAGCGACCACACATCAGGCTCCGCAATAAACGTAACCGCGGGGATGATGTGGTCACTGTCTGCAAAACAGAATTATTCGGACAAATCAAACGCTATGTTCATCCCCTCATGGATGGTCTCGTTTATAACGGCCTTGAGTTTTTCCTCGATGACTCGGTTTTTTATCTTTCTCATTTTGGCGACTGCAAATATCTAAGATACAGGAGATATTTTGACCTTTGACGAGTATCTGTCCCAGTATCTCCTCATTGGGTTTATGTGTTTCATTAAACGACAAAAGGCCGAGACCCGTTTCCTCGGTGAGAGAACCTTTGGCTTGGGGCTGTCTTCAAATAGTGGTTCGTATTGATGGAGGAGCGGGAGGATGCCGCCAGCTTCGAAGTCTTTTAGAAACTCTGTAAAGCCATATGACAAGCCGTGATTGAACTTACCAGCGATAGCGGCAATTGCCTTTTGAAATTCGACAAGTTGGGGTTGGTCATCTGTTACAGGGATGTTTTGTGCGGCCATGGCGGCGGTGATAAAATTCTCAACGGCCATCTCCTCAAGCATCTCACGTATGTAGTGACCGTCAAGTGTGCGCGGGCCAAGGCGCTCGAAATGCTTCTTTGTCAATAGGGTGCGGTCTGCTTCATTGTCATCGGGCAGTGACGCAATCCCCGAGTCTTTTCTGCGCGACATCGCGTGGGCGTGAAAGGACGGCGTTGTTGCCCCGCCAAGTTCCGCCGAGTTGATAAAGACGTGAAAACCCTCAAGTAATCTGTTAAGCCTGTTTCTATAGACGTTTAACACCGCAACAAGGACGGTATTACACTCCATCCATGATTTTTCGGACATGTCCGATATAGCCTTCGTTACACTCTCAGCAAGCATGAACATGAGATCGACTACATATCTGTCTATCTTGTCCACGGCTATGACTGCCGGCGTGGTGCCGTAGGCGTTTGACAGCTGTGCCCTGACCTTCTGTAAATTGAAGAACAGCTCTTCGCGCTGCGGCTGTGTCAGCGCGTTATCTAAAAGTGTGTAGCGCACAAGATAGTTGACCACGATGTGGTGAGAGCCTACGAGTTCGGCGTCGACTTCTTTGCCTTCGGACTGCAGCTTAAATGAACCTTTGAGGTCAGCGATGCGCTGCTCAAGTATGGTGTGCGTCTCGAGGTATATCCTGAATACGTCTGCTGTCTTCTTCAGATAGCTCTCAAGAAATGCCCACATAATAGATACCCGTGGTATAAGGGGATGGGGAATCAGTTCTGTAAAGTTCTTCTGCTTTTCGCTGTACATTGGCGCCGTTCGAACCACGGTTACAGCGGTGGCAGCGCCATCGAATCTCCTTGGGTGGTTGTTTGGTTCAGTTTTCATAACATTCCTTTTTCATAATGAATTTAAGGGGATTCAACCGGAAATTTCTTTGCAATCTCCAGCTGCATGAGCATAAATTCTATGCGCGACATCGCCTTTCTCAGACGCTGTGATATTGCCGTGCCTATGCCTCTGTAGAGGCGGTTTCCAAAAGTTGGGTCATTGTTAATCCTGTCGTCTATGGCGTCTTTTGAAATAGAAAGCACTATTGACGGCTCAACCGCTATGACTGTGGCGGACGTTGGCAGGTTCTCCAGATAGGACATCTCGCCTATAATCTCACCGGCGCCAATCGATGCCACTTGCTTAAAGCCGCTTGCTGAGACAAAGACCCCTAAAAGCCCCTCCAGCACTATATAGACAGCCTCCGTAAACTCCCCCTCTCTTATTATCACCGTCTCCGGCTCAAATTGCTCTTCCATGCCTGTGGACAAAAGCCACTGTATATCGTCATCGCTCAATATCTCTAATATTTTGACCATCGTTGACATTAGGAAGTCCCCCCGCCCTTAATTTGTTAATCGCCGAATGTGCATCTCATCACCTCGTCCACTGTGGTCACACCCTCGTTGACCTTTACCAGGCCGCTTTGTCTGAGTGTCAGCATTCCTAATCTGATAGCCTCATTTTTTAACTCAACCACGGTTGCCCCGCTGAGAATAAGCTCTTTGAGTTCATTTTTTACCGGCATTACTTCATACAGGGCAATCCTTCCCTTGTAGCCGGTTTGATTACACGCCTCACAGCCTGCCCCTGAGTGGGTTTTAAAATTGGGTAAGTCCTTTGGCGCGACTCCTATCTGCGTTAATATCTTTTCAGATACCTTGATTTCTGCCTTACATTTTTCACATATCTTTCTGGCAAGCCTCTGTGCCATAACGAGAATGACTGACGACGAGACCAAAAACGGCTCAATCCCCATATTCATAAGCCTTGTTATTGTGCTCGGGGCATCGTTCGTGTGCAGTGTACTCAAAACCATATGACCGGTCAGGGCGGCCTTGACCGCTATTTCCGCCGTCTCATGGTCTCTTATCTCACCGACCATGATTATGTCGGGGTCCTGGCGCAGAAATGACCTCAACGCTGTGGCAAACGTCAGTCCTACTTCTTGTTTTATCTGAACCTGGTTTATGCCGGCCAAGTTAAACTCAACAGGGTCCTCGGCGGTCAGAATATTAACGTCTGGTTTGTTTACGGCTTGCAGGCCGCTGTAGAGTGTGGTTGTCTTACCGCTTCCAGTTGGACCGGTAACAAGCAGCATACCGTAGGGCTTGTTCAGCGCTTCGACGAAGTCATCGAGCTGCCCCTGGAGAAAGCCCAGCTTTGTCAAATCAAGCTGCAGATTGGACTTGTCAAGGAGCCTCATAACTATCTTCTCGCCAAATATGGTCGGCAGCGTAGAGACACGAAAATCTATCTCACCACCGGCGTCGTACTTGAGTTTTATCCTGCCGTCCTGGGGGATGCGGCGCTCTGCGATGTCAAGCCTTGCCATGATCTTTATTCTTGAGGTGAGGGCGTTTTTGATAGAGCCAGGAAGCGGCATAATCAGCTTCAGCACGCCATCCATTCTGTAGCGTAGAATGACTTCCTTCTCTGTCGGTTCGATGTGAATATCGCTTGCCCTGTCGCCCACGGCGTTAATCAGTATGCCGTTGACCAGTGTTATAATAGGGGCTGCCTCGGCGTCTTTCAGAGAGACTCGTTCTTCTTTGTCCTCGACAATGGTTACATTTTTTTGAGCCTTGCCAATCAGTTTATTTATCTCATCCATGCCCAAAGAGACCTTAGAGCTTGTAGAGGTGCCGTCAAGGGCAATCTTTTGTTTGTCTGCCTTGGGGTAAAACTCGTCGATTGCCTTTAATATAGAGGCCTCGGTGGTAACATACAGCGTGATCTTCATTTTGGTGATGAACTGTATCTCTTCGACAGCCGGCCTGTTGGAAGGGTCGGCGATGGCAACTTTCAAAGACGAGCCGTCTTTTGAGACAGGTATCATCATGTTCTTTTTTGCCTTTTCATAGGGGTATATCTTCATAAGCGTGGTGTCGACCTGATACTTGGAGAGGTCGATGAGCGGCACGTTGTACTGCTTGCTCAAAAACTCCATAAGCACTGGTTCTTTAAGGTGCCCCAGCCTTACTAAAGCGGTACCGAGCCTGATATTTTCAGCCTTCTGAAGGGCAAGCCCATCTTCCACCTGCTTTTCTGTTACAAGCGTTGCCTTGACTAACTGCTGCCCTAGTAACGTTAATGCTGCCATTGTCTGATATTCCTTATTATCACTGTCATAAGTTTAGCGGCTGTCCTATCGGGCCGCTTTGTCAAATCTCCTCCATTATCTCATAATATTACATATTTGTGCAATCCCTCGCCATGGCAAACG
>JADFXZ010000134.1:4507-6105 GCA_015233265.1 Nitrospirota bacterium | reverse complement strand
GCCACTGTCCCCGTTGGTAAAGACGAGACTGATAATGTGGAGGTCAGGAAATTGGGGCAGCCTCGTGAGTTTGACTTCCAGCCGCTTAATCACTGGGATATTGCCAAGTCACTTGACATTATTGATTTTGACAGGGCGGCTAAGATCTCAGGGGCGCGCTTTGCTATTATGAAGGGCTACGGGGCACGTCTTGAGCGGGCGCTGATGAACTTCATGCTTGACCATAACGGGCAACGCGGCTATAAGGAGATATTCCCTCCAATCTTGGTCAATCGTGAGAGCATGACCGGCACGGGGCAGCTTCCCAAATTCGCAGAGGAGCTGTTTCGCACGGCAGACCCCGAATTTTACCTCGTACCCACGGCCGAGGTACCAGTTACGAATATCCACGCGGGGGAAATCCTCAAAGAAGACGCACTGCCGATTTATTATACCGCCTACACGCCGTGTTTCAGACGCGAGGCCGGTTCCTACGGCAAGGACACAAGGGGCCTTATCAGGCAGCACCAGTTTAATAAAGTCGAACTCGTTAAATTCGTCAAACCTGAGAATTCCTACGATGAGCTTGAACTTCTGACGGCAGATGCCGCTGACATTCTCAGACAGCTTGGTCTGCCCTACAAAGTGGTGCTTTTGTCTACTGGGGATATGGGATTTTCAGCGGCAAAGACGTATGACATAGAGGTCTGGCTTCCCGGTCAGAGCCGCTACAGGGAGATTTCCTCATGCTCGAACTTCGAGGATTTTCAGGCACGCCGCGCCAAAATACGCTTTAAACGCTCAGATAAAAAAGGCACCGAATTCGTTCACACCCTAAACGGCTCAGGGCTTGCCATTGGAAGGACTGTTGCCGCTATTATAGAGAATTTCCAGCAAAAAGACGGCACCATTGTAATACCAGAGGCTCTGAGGTCTTACATGGGCGCTGACGTGATAAGATAACCAAACTCAATGGATATCACAATAGGTACACGCGGCAGTAAGCTCGCGCTGTGGCAGGCGCAGTGGGTTAAAGAAGAGCTGCGGCGGCTTGAGCCGGGCATTGCCGTCAATCTCAGGACAATAAAGACTACCGGAGATAAAATCACTGACGTGCCGCTTTCAAAGGTAGGTGGCAAGGGGCTCTTCGTAAAGGAGATAGAGGAGTCGCTGCTGAGGGGAGAGTCTGATATTGCGGTGCACAGCATGAAAGACGTGCCCGTGGATTTCCCGCAAGGGTTGCACCTTGGAGCCATATGCAAAAGAGAGGACCCGCGGGATGCCTTTATAGGCAGACCGGCAATCAGCAGTTTTGACGCTATGCCCGATGGGGCGGTGTTGGGCACAAGCAGCCTCAGGCGCTCTTGTCAACTACTTGCCCTTAAGCCAAATCTAAAGATAATCCAACTCAGGGGCAATCTCGACACGCGTCTGAGAAAACTCGACGAAGGATTGTGTGACGCGATAATCCTTGCGGCTGCCGGCTTGATAAGGCTTGGCCTAGAGGACAGGATAACTGAAATCCTGCCAGTTGATGTGAGCCTGCCTGCAATCGGGCAGGGTGCTATAGGCATAGAATGCCGTCAGGACAATAATATCAACAATTCAGCATCAAAAGA
>JADFXZ010000134.1:2077-4474 GCA_015233265.1 Nitrospirota bacterium | reverse complement strand
GAGACAGAAATCTGCGTAGGGGCTGAGCGCGCGTTTCTAAGGAGGCTTGAGGGAGGATGTCAGGTACCTATTGCGGCTCATGCCACTTTTATTGGCGGCGGAGAGATTCGGATAGCCGGTCTGGTTGGAAGCATTGACGGCAAGCTGATAATTCGCGGCGTGCTCGATGGCAGCAGAGATGGCGATACAGAGTCTATTGGGGTTGCCCTTGCGCAAGACCTGATTAGGCGCGGCGCGGGTGAGATACTGCGGGAGGTTTATGAAAACAACAAAGGGTAAGGTCTTCTTAGTTGGGGCTGGCCCTGGCGATATTGGGCTTCTTACGCTTAAAGCATACAGGTGCATTCAAAAGGCTGATGCAATTGTCTATGATTTTCACGTCAACAACCGTCTGCTGAATCTGGCTAAACCGGGGGCAGAGCTGGTCTATGCGGGGAAACGCGGCGGCAGGCACGAGATGACACAAGACGAGATAAACGCGGCTCTGCTGAGAAAGGCCCTCGAGGGGAAAATAGTCTGCCGCCTAAAAGGCGGTGACCCGTTTGTCTTTGGACGAGGCGGCGAGGAGGCCGAAGTCTTAGTTGCCGCCGACATTGATTTCGAAATTATCCCGGGTGTCACCTCTGCAATAAGCGTTCCGGCCTATGCGGGTATTCCCCTTACGCACCGCAAACACTCATCCTCTTTTGCAGTTATCACAGGCAACGAGGACGAGACAAAAAAGGACAGTAAACTCAACTGGCCTGCTATTGCCCAGGGATTCGATACACTGGTCTTTTTGATGGGTGTCAAAAACATAGACTACATAACGACAAAATTGATAAAAAATGGAAGAGATCCGCAGACACCGGCGGCCATAATAAGATGGGGCACACGCCCTGAGCAGGTGACATTAACCACTACGCTGGGTGATATTTCAGAGACCGCACGGGGTCAAAAGATCAGACCGCCTGCCGTCATGGTAGTAGGCAACACCGTTGGCCTCAGAGACGCCTTAAACTGGTATGAGAAGAAGCCGCTGTTCGGGCAACGTATACTCATCACCAGGCAATACACGCCGGACTATGAGGCGCTTGAGGAACTGGGGGCTGAGATATTTGAGTTCCCGACGATTAAGACCGTCCCCCCGGACTCTTATATAGCGCTCGATGCGGCAATAGCAAATATTGAAAGCTATGACTGGATAATTATCACATCCGCAAACGGTTTTAAATATTTCTTTAACCGCCTTATTCATTTGAATAAGGACATACGAGACCTCAAGGGAATAAGGCTCTGCGCCATAGGGCAAAAGACAGCCGAAACCCTCAAGGGCTGCGGACTGACAGCCGCGGCCGTGCCGGAGGAGTTCAGCGCCGAAGGACTGATTCAACTATTTACGAAAGACTCGGCTTCCTCCGTCAAAGGCAAGAGATTTCTATTGCCGCGGTCTGAGACGGCACGGGAGACATTCCCGGAAATGGTGAGAGACTTAGGCGGCCATATCGACACACCCACGGCGTATAAGACCATAAAACCACAGGCACACGCCAAGCGCCTTGAGCGATTCCTAAGAGAAGGCAAGATTACTATAGCAACATTGACAAGCGCGTCGTCATTTAACAATCTGCAGGAATTCCTCGGCGCTGAAACCTCTGAGCTGCTTAGGGAAGTCACCATAGCCGCCATTGGCCCTGTAACGAAAAAGGCCGTTGAAAAGGCCGGCCTGTCTGTTGGCATCATGCCGGATGAGGCATCCATCGAAGGGCTTGTGCAGGCTATAGTTGCGGAGGCTGCGGCGCTGTCGCCCTATGTCAAGTATAAATCTTTCAGATGACACCATAGCGGGCATATCAACCCCCCCCGGGTCAGGCGGAATCGGGATTGTCAGAATAAGCGGCGTGGATGCTGTGGGTGTTGCCCAGAGGATTTTTGACTCACCAAAAGGCAAAAGAGTTGATAGTATGCCCTCATTTACCATCGCCCATGGATTTATAATCGACCCAGATACAGGCGACAAAATTGACGAGGTGCTCGTAAGCGTAATGCGCGCGCCAAAGAGCTACACTGGGCAGGATGTTGTGGAGATAAATTGCCACGGAGGCATACTCGTTGTAAGTAAGGCGCTTGAACTTTCAATTGCCGCGGGGGCGCGCCTTGCTGACCCCGGCGAGTTTACACTGAGGGCGTTTTTAAACGGCAGGATTGATCTGGCACAAGCTGAGGCCGTAGCTGACGTCATCAACGCGGCAACGCTCGAAAGCGGGAGGCTTGCCCTTGAGCTACTCTGCGGGCGGCTCTCCAGCCACATTTCACCCCTGGCAGATGAGCTTATCTCTATATGTGCCGCGGTGGAGGCACAGATTGATTTCGCCGAGGCTGATTTGCCTCTGGCTGATATAACCGATCTGCTTACTA
>JADFXZ010000134.1:0-2049 GCA_015233265.1 Nitrospirota bacterium | reverse complement strand
TCTATCGTGAGGGTCTATACACTGCCATCGTCGGTAAACCCAATGTTGGGAAGTCCTCTTTGTTAAATGCCCGGCTGAAAAAAGACAGGGCTATTGTAACGCCTGACCCGGGTACGACAAGGGACACAATTGAAGAGGCCATTAACATTAATGGGCTGCCCGTGAGGCTGGTCGATACGGCGGGAATCAGGCAGGGCTGTGGACTTGCCGAGGCGCAGGGGATTAACCGCTGCCTTGCCGCCATAGAGGCAGCGGCAATTGTCGTCGTGGTCTTCGATGGAAGCGCCGAACTCACCGCCGAAGATGATGAGATACTAAGAACAACACACGGCAAAGCCAAAGTTATCGCCCTCAACAAGGCCGACAAAGAACGGGCTTACTCTAATGATTTCTTAATCGATAAATATAGGCTTGCAAACGACGGCAGCACGGTTGTACAGGTTATAAGCATCTCCGCACTGAGCGGCTTTGGCCTCGATACGTTAAAAGAAGCCTTGTATCGCCACGCAGTGGGTGGCGGCAATTGTCCTGAGAGTCACGACGGCGTAATCATAACAAACCTCAGACACAAATGTGCCCTTGAGGAGGCTGCACAAGCGCTCAACAATGCCCATAACAGCCTCAGTGCCGATGCCCCCTATGAAATAACAGCCATAGAACTTCGAAACTCACTTGGCGCCTTAGGGCAAATCACAGGGGCGGTAACAACCGCGGATATTCTCGATAAGATATTCAGTGATTTTTGCATTGGCAAATAGCGCGCCGCCACTTCTGTAAAGCCTCGCGTATCACCTCATCCTGCCCCCCCCCTGATTTCAGAGAGTTAACATACTGTCATTTCCTGCCTTCCATATAAATCTCAAACAGCCACGGATTTAGTTGTCTCATCAGCGCCCTGACTTTTATAAACTCGACACTGCGTATGTGTTTGAGGTATTGACCGCTTTCAGCTAATACCATACATTTATAAAATAATTTCGGGGCAAGGGCTGCATTGCCTTCTTTCCTGTAATCTTTCTCCATCTTTAGGAATTCATTGACATAAAGTCTCAGGTCATCAAGTATTTTGATTATTTTATATGGAAATACCTTCTCAATGCACCCGTAACTAACAATCCAGTCCTTATTTGACGCATCACGTTTGAGCAAGTCGACAACCGCGCTGTCGCTTATGGAGTCAATATCAACCTCATTGGGATTAGTTTCAAAGGCCTCTCTGTAGCATATCCTTGAATTTTGTACATCACCTTTCAGAAAATATAGCTCACCAAGGTATCCTCGTAGTCTGGCATCGTCAGGATTTTTTATTACAGCCTTTTCCAATCTTGTCTTCGCACACTTTAAGTCTCCGGCATAGATGTAAAATAACCCTATAGGGACATTCGAGATATAATCGTCATTAATTTGCTGGTCTTCTATAGTTTTGCATAGTGTACGAAAGTAATTCCTCTTTAAGTCCCTGTTAGACGCTATATTGTTGCCCTTGAACGCGTTTGAAAATTCTTTCCATCTTGAAACCATGTTTGAGACATCGGACGGTATCGGGTGATCTGTAAAAAATTCACAGATGCGGCTTTCACTGCCTAAATCTATAGACTGCCTCGATTGTTTGAGTATTTCAATGGCTTTTTTCGCTGCAGGAAAGTCGAGAGAGATAATATAGATGCCTATCTGATTCGTCTGCCCAAAGAGTTCATTAAATAGGTCTGGTTGTTGCGCGTTAAGCATATCTATCACCTTTTCGGCCACCATTTCGGCACTCCCGACGCTCCATAAGTAAATCAGCAGATGTATATCTTGTTATAGCATTTTACATGGAGTTTCAACAAGGGCACACTCAGGGCAAACGAGAAATTATCAATACTGATTTCGTCTCATGGATTCCTGCTTCCGCAGGAATGACAGGATTAAAAACAAGGAAAATAAAGATATAGCTTAACAATTTCATACCTGAAAATCTCACTGGCATTGCCCTTTTTTGTGATTCCTGCGGACAGACTGTGTCACAATAGAAAACCAACCACATCAAATCACTAAATAGACAGTAAA
>JADFXZ010000044.1:13787-14893 GCA_015233265.1 Nitrospirota bacterium | reverse complement strand
AAAGCAGCCTCCAGCGGGGTTGATAAATTAAATGGCACTCAACAGCACATGCCGCCGTCAACTCATTGTTGCAGCGATAATCCTCTTCTCAATCGTTGTTACGCTATCTGAGACGCGAGCCGATGACATATCGCTGCACGGTTTTCTGCAGGGCAACTACTCAGCTGACCTCACGAATTCAAATCCAGACAGCGGTAAATTTAAACTTGTGGAAGAGCGCCTGCAACTAAAGTTTGAGGCATCGAAAGACCCGCTTCACGTCTTCATAAAAGTCGACGCATACTATGACCACATTGACCGGTATTTCGAGGAGGAACTGCGTGAAGGTTATATTGATTTAACGGCCTCAGGATGGGACTTGAGGGCGGGCAGGCAGGTTGCGACATGGGGTCTTGGCGATATGGTATTTATCAACGATGTGTTTCCAAAGGATTATAACGCCTACTTCTCAGGCAGGCCGATTGAATATATGAAGCGGGCTGTTGACAGCGTAAAGATTGGGGTATACCCCGGCGGCATCTCCTTTGAGGGCATAGTTATCCCGTCTTTCACCCCTGATAAGCTCCCCGCTCCTCAGCGATTTTGGGGATATGACCCAATGCCATCTATAACGAGCAGAGATACAGAAAAACCATCTATCTCAATAGGAAACACGGAATTTGCCCTGCGCGCATATGGCAATCTTGGTGGTTTCGATACCGCTATATACTTTTATCATGGTTTTTATAGGTCGCCCTCCATGATGCCAGACGACATGATGCAACCCTCTAAGCTCACCCTATTCTACCCTAAGCTCAACGAATACGGCGCCAGTACGCAGGGCCAAGCACTGGACGGTGTGCTGAGCCTCGAGGCAGGGTACTATGACTCACGCAACAACAGAGACGGCACTAATTCCTTTGTGCCCAATTCGCAGACACGGTTTCTGGTTGGCTACCAGCGCCAGCTGATGGAAGACTTCACGGCAGGGGTGCAATACTATGGCGAGTATATGCTTGATTATTCGGCGTATGTCAATAACCTGCCGTCAGGGTACCCGCAGGAGAAACGCTGGCATGATTTTACGTCGCTGCGCCTGAGCCAGTTATTCATAAATCAAACGCTTA
>JADFXZ010000044.1:0-13673 GCA_015233265.1 Nitrospirota bacterium | reverse complement strand
ATGACGGCAATAGAAACTGGACATATTTTGGTCAGATGAAAAAGAACAATGCCGCTTACGTGCAGTTGCGATATGAGTTTTAAGAAATCAGCAGATTTGCCGCCGCATCACTCTGAAACAAAAAATAATTCGCCTGCTTTTCTTGACATATTGCCGCTGAATAATTTATGATTTGGTGGCTGACTTTTTCAAGCGGCAAGACTGTTGACAATAACTGAACAACTATAAGGAGTGACTCTATGCGTAAGCCATTTATAGCTGCGAACTGGAAGATGTATAAAACTACAGGCGAGACTAAGGACTTCATCACGAGTTTTTTACCGGCTGTTAAGGCCGTTGCAAATGTTGACATAGTGCTGGCACCGCCGTTTGTATCTCTGGCCCTGGCCGGTGAGATGTTAAAAGGCAGCAACGTAATACTCAGCGCCCAGGACTTATATTTCGAGGCAGAGGGCGCATTTACCGGTGAGGTCTCGGCAAAGATGATTCTCGATGTTGGCTGTAAGTGGGTCATCGTCGGGCACTCTGAGAGGCGGCAGTATTTCAACGAGTCAGACGAGTTTCTCAATAAGAAGACAAAGGCGGCAAAGGCCGCGGGTCTCGGCGTAATATTCTGCATAGGTGAGACACTTGAGGAGCGTCAGTCCGGCAAGATGTTCGACATCATCAAGCGCGAAGTAGAGGGCGGCCTCAAAGACGTAGACACAGACAATCTCGTAGTGGCGTATGAGCCAATATGGGCAATCGGCACTGGCGTGACGGCCACCCCTGACCAGGCACAGGAGGCACACGCCTTCGTAAGAGACAGATTAAGAGATATGTACGGCGCCAAGGCAGACGGTATCAGGATTCTCTACGGCGGCAGCGTCAAGCCTGACAACGTAACCGAGATAATGTCCAAGCCCGATGTAGACGGCGCGCTGGTGGGCGGGGCGAGTCTGAAAGCAGATAGTTTTGAAAAAATAGTGAAGTTTGGATAGATCTGATGGCGACATTACTGTTGATACTCCACGTATTGGTGTGCACTTTTTTGGTGTTGGTAGTGCTGGTGCAGAGTTCGAAGGGATCGCAGATGGGGGCGGCCTTTGGCGGGTCAAGCCAGACGGTATTTGGGGCACGCGGGGGGCAGACGTTTCTTGCCAAGATGACCACAATAGGGGCAGTCGTGTTCATGCTGACATCGCTGTTATTAGCGATAGTTGAGGCAAAGAAGACCTCGATAATAGTCGGCCCAAAGCCTGCGGCTCAACAGGCCCCGGGGGCCAATACGAACATCCCATTTGGCGGCGCCGCTGGAGTGAAACCAGAAGAAGGGAAAGCAGGGGTTAAACCGGAGGCCGCTGCAAAGCCTGCGGAAGGGAAGGCATCAGTGCCCGCACAAAAACCAGCTGACACGCAACCCTCGAAAGATAAGAAATAACACGAAGTTGCGGAAGTAGCAATCATATGAATAAATTTGTCATTCCCGCGAAATCGGGAATGGCAAATTAAAGAAAGACAGTGGAAATCTTCTGTGAACGCATTCTGTATACCAAACCAGATTTAATGAATTTATAAAAGCGAATTTGCTGACCTTGCAGATTTTCTAAGTCAATGACAAGCCGACACCTGTTCAGAACCATACGGTTTCTCAACCGCATGGTTGTTTTGGCGTTAACCGTAATCTACTGCTGGTATATATCAGGATATGTCGTATACACTATCTCGTCCTCTATACTGCCTGGCATCATGTAGTGTTTGACGAATGCCGCCTCGCCGGTGTCGCCGAAGTAGGTCTTCATTTTGAACATTACCCTAAGCATTTCCTCTTTTATATTTTTGCCAGTTGTGTCTATCACCACCTCAAGCGGGAAGGCATTGGCGTGGTCTATCCCCGGGCAGGAGTTTTTGTTTGTCACCCGCTTTTCGCCGGTTATTGTAAAGGCCTTCTTTTCTAAGTCCTGTTTGCTGACACCAAAGAACATGATACCTTTGTCGCGCATATCGATTGAATAAACCAGATAATATCCCTTAGTGCTTCGCTTCAGGCTGTATTGGATGAACTTTGTAATGGTTTCCAAAACTTTATCGGACTTGTATTTTCCCGTATATATCTTGATGACATTATCTTCTAAGGCGCCTCCGCCAAGCCCCGGAATTCTGTTGCCGTCAAGCTCCGTGCCCTCTTCTTTTTCTATATTATTGCCTTTAACCGCGCCATGGAATAAACCCGCAAGAGTCTTTAGCGTCTCAGCCGACACTGCCTCAAGCTCCGGCGATATCAACCTGTTTAGCGCCACAGGATTGGTTACTGATATATTGGTGCCGGTTTCGTCGCTGTATATATTGACCTTCAATGGATATACGAACTTTGCATACGGCGATACTCCGTATATTTGCTGCCAATAGTGCTCGTTATGAATTATCAGTACCTTAGTCTTGTATTTGCAGTTCTCAGGCACACTAGCGTAAAATGTACCGGCAATTTCCCAGCCATTTGCCTTTAGCGCGTTAGATATTTTAGAAGCCGCCAAATCAACGCTGTCTTTTACATGTTCAACCAGCTTGACATATATCTTTTGATTATCCTTAAAGACCGGCTCATCCTCCTGAGTCTCAGCAAATACCTCAAGCGGCGCCAATGCTATAACTAACGCAATGATAAGAACGTAACTTCTGATTCTATCTCTCATGTTGTTGTCCTCCGATGGTTTCTTTATGTCGGGGAAGGCCGAGCTGACTACCTGAAGCATCCCCGTAATACCCGCTATTACTCTAATCTATAACAGCCCTTGTTGTCAAGCCACCTCAGGCGGTGAACCACCTCCCATGTTGCCGCCTCAGGCGCATAAATGAATTTTAACGAAATCATAACAGAAATGTAACAGAAGCTCAACGTTAATGTAATCATACTGTAACATTAAAAGTTTATGCTACAAGGCACTAAGCCTGAGCTTAGCATATTAATCAGGACTCAATAATAAGGAGAGTATGATGCGAAGAGTTGTCATGGCTGTATGGGTAATTGCCGCGTTAGTTATAATCACAAACGGCTTAAACGGCGTATCTGGGGCCGCAGACCTTTTAAAACTGCAGGGGGCAGGCGCCACCTTCCCCGCACCGCTTTATTTTAAATGGTTTAAAGCCTATTCGGGTTCGCACAAAGACGTGCAGATTGACTACCAGTCCGTGGGCAGCGGCAGCGGCATTAAAAGCGTAATAGATAAGACGGTGGACTTTGGCGCTAGTGACGCCGCTATGACTAAAGAAGAGATGGCAAAGGTGGACGTGGGCGTGCAGCTGCTGCCCCTTACGGCGGGAAGCATTGTGCTGTCTTATAATCTCGAAGGCGTGAAGGATTTAAAGCTGCCGCGTGACGTGTACTCTGGCATATTCCTCGGCAAGATAACGAAGTGGAACGACCCAAAGATTGCTGCGGCAAACCCCGGGGCAAAACTGCCCGATGCCCCAATAAACGTCATTGAGCGCGCCGATGGCAGCGGCACTACGTTTGTATTTACCAAACATCTCAGCGCCATAAACAAGGAATTCGAGCAAAGCGTAGGCTTCAAGACGATGGTAAACTGGCCAGTTGGAACCCGCTCAAAAGGTAACGAGGGCGTCACTGCGAGCATTAAGACAACACCCGGCTCTATTGGATATATCGAATATGGTTACGCGGTAAGCCAGCATATGCCAATGGCCTCTCTTGAGAATAAGTCCGGTACTTTCATCACAGCCTCAACCGCCTCGGGCCAGGCTACATTAGCCACGATAAAACTACCTGATGACTTTATAGTTTGGGATTCTGACCCTGCCGGCAAGGGTGATTATCCTATAGTCTCCTTCACATGGTTGATATGCTATAAACAGTATGCGGATAAGAAGAAGGCTGAAACCCTTCGCGACCTTCTTCATTACTGTCTGACCGAAGGCCAGAAGTCCTCGGAGGCTCTTGGGTATATTCCTCTGCCTGCGCCAGTGGTACAGAAGGTGACAGCCGCTATAAATGACATTAAATGAAAGAGACAGCCTTTATAAATGGTCTGCACGCTGAGATTGCGAAGCCGCCAACGCTGTTTCAAAGAACCGCGGACACCGTATTCAGGCATGTGTGCGGTGCATCGGGATGGTTGACCACACTAATAGTCGTGTTCATCGTTGTGAAGATAACCGTGGCCGCCTTGCCTGCAATGTGCCAGTATGGGGTAAACTTTCTGACTACAACCACATGGGACCCCCAAACGCAGGTGTACGGGATACTTCCCGAAATTTGGGGTACACTGTTTACCTCTGTATTAGCGTTGATTGCCGGTACTTTTTTTGGAGTGGCCGCGGCAATATTTCTTAGTGAAGGTTTCCTTGGGCAGTTTATTTTCGCCATACTGAAAATAATCAAGATGGACACCAACCCGTACTGGGGCAAATTACCAGAACGAATGGAAGGCATTCTGAAAAACCTGATTGAGCTTCTTGCCGCAATCCCAAGCGTTGTGTACGGTTTATGGGGTATTTTTATACTTATTCCCGCAATACGCCCTACTTGCAACTGGTTGAGCGCTAAGTTAGGATGGATGGCCTTTTTTGGAACGACTCTAAGCGGCCCTGGGGTGCTGCCTGCCGTTATTGTCTTGTCCATTATGATTCTGCCCACGGTTACGGCCATAAGCCGCGACGCCCTTGTGGCAGTGCCGCCCAAGCTGCGTATGGCCGCTTACGGCATGGGGGCTACACGATGGGAGACCATACTTGCTGTTATCCTGCCAGTGGCTACGCGGGGGATTATTGGGGCGGTTATACTTGCCTTTGGCCGTGCGTTGGGTGAGACTATGGCGCTGGCCATGCTGGTTGGCAACTCCAACAAGATTAGCCTTTCGCTTTTTTCCCCTGCCAATACACTAGCATCACTCCTTGCCAATAACTTTCCCGAGGCCGGACCCAATGTCGTCAGCGTGCTGATGTATGCGGCACTTGTCTTACTGGCAATAACCCTGATAGTGAACATAATCGGCGCTATGATACTTCAAAAGGCATCGTCGGCTGACGAAGGAGGCAAGTGATGGTCACACAGGTAAATGACTCTAAGCAAGGCCACTCTTCACTTTTAAATCAAGGCACTCAGGGCGGCATCTTTGCTGATATTGATGTTGCCGAGCTGGAGAGGTCCCTTCTTAAGCCCAGAACTCTATTCAATCAACTCTTGATTGCCTTCGTTACTGTTTTAACCCTGGCAGCGTTAGTCCCCCTGTTTTCCGTCTTGTGGATGCTTATTTGGAAGGGCGGTCATAATTTGTCTCTTGCCGTCTTTACTGAATTGCCGCCTTCGCCGATGGAGGAGGGAGGAGGTTTTGGAAATGCTGTTTTAGGCACTTTCGTTATAGTTTTGATAGCTTCATTGATTAGTGTTCCCATAGGAATCCTCAGCGCCATATTCCTATCTCAGTCAAAAGTGGAGAGCCGTCTTGCCAATACCCTCAGGTTTGCCGCTAAGGTTCTTACCGGTTTTCCTTCAATACTATCGGGGGTGTTTGCGTATGGCGCGCTGGTCTTAGCAATGGGGGGGTTATTCGGCAATTGCCGGTGGAGTTGCACTTTCTATCCTGATGCTTCCCACCATTATACTTACATCGGAAGAGGCTATAAGAATGGTGCCTAAAAGAATGAAAGAGGCAGCCATCGGCATGGGTTCAACACAGACCCAGCTCGTGTGGATGGTGTTGCTGCCAACAGCAAGACCTGGGATTCTCACAGGCGTTATGCTTGCCCTTGCGCGCGCGGCTGGTGAGACTGCCCCGCTTTTGTTTACGGCGCTGTTTTCAAATTATTGGCTTGGTTCAATCGGGCATATAGATCTAAAGCAGCCGACTGCGTCATTGGCGGTGCTTATCTATAACTTTGCCGGTGCGCCTTTTGACAATCAGGTAAGTCTGGCATGGACAGCCGCGCTTGTGTTAGTTGCCATGGTATTGATGACCAATCTCATAGGGCAGCTGTTTTCCCGGCGCCAAATTCAAAATCAATAAGGAGATTTTAAAACAATGGCAGCAGATAATGAAATGCTCTGTAACACCGGCGCATCACAGGATGCTAACGGCAAAAACATAGTGATAGACTGCAAGATCAAGGACCTTCACTATGGCAGCTTCAAAGCGGTGCGGGACACTCATATCCCAATACAAAAAAACAGAATAACGGCATTTATCGGTCCATCTGGCTGCGGCAAGAGCACTGTCTTACGCTGCCTCAACAGAATGAACGACATTGTGCGCGGCTTCAGGTTTAGTGGACATGTGCATTTCGCAGGCTGTGATATCTATCACCACTCAATCGACGCGGTGGCCGTTCGCCGTTTTATTGGTATGGTATTTCAGCAGCCAAACCCCTTTGCCATGAGTATTTACAATAACGTAGCCTTCGGGCTGCGTCTCAACCGCTACAAGGGATCTATTACAGAAAAAGTAGAAGAGGCACTTAAGCGCGCCGCACTGTGGGATGAGGTCAAGGACAAGCTCCAAAAGAGCGGGCTTTCACTCTCAGGAGGACAGCAGCAGCGGCTCTGTATTGCAAGGGCGATAGCCACAGACCCGCAGGTGCTGTTGATGGACGAGCCGTGCTCAGCCCTTGACCCCATTTCCACGCGAAGAATAGAAGAGCTGATGCTGGAGTTGAAAACCCGTTATACCATTGCAATCGTTACGCACAACCTTCAGCAGGCTCAGAGAGTGGCAGACGATACCGGATTCCTTTACGTAGATACATCCGAGGGTGGACGCACCGGTTATCTCGTAGAATTTGGCGATTCAAAGCAGATTTTTGATGACCCAAAGGAAAAGTATACTAAGGACTATATAAGAGGCGAATTCAGTTAGCCAGCAGAGACGGACATGCGATATGGCGAAAACTCCAGGCACACGCTTTCGTTATTTCAGATTTTTTATCCCTGAGCGGTGAGGTTGCAGACATGGCGTTGAGCGCGTTGGCCGCAGCCCATTACTTTTTTCGCGTGGATATGTTAGATTAACCGCAGCTATGCTGGCTTACCCGGAGATACGGCCTTATCTGATAAAAATAGGCCCTGTACAGATTCGATGGTACGGACTTATGTACCTGGTTGGGTTTCTGGGTTCGTTCTACCTCGTCAAATATCAACTGAAACGCCGCGGCGTCTCTGTCAAAAGCGAAGTCCTCGAAAATTTATATCTCTCTATCATTACCGGCCTGATTGTGGGTGCGAGGCTTGGATACGTACTGTTTTATAACCTAGCGTATTACATCGGCGACCCGCTTGAGGCGATGGCCGTATGGCACGGGGGGATGTCTTTTCATGGCGGGCTGATTGGGGCCGTTATCGGAGGGTTTATTTTTTGCCGGATGAGAAAGATTGATTTTCTCATGTTCTGCGACATGGTTGCCGTTACTACCCCCGTTGGGCTTGGGCTTGGACGCATAGGGAATTTTATCAACGCTGAGCTGTTTGGGCGCGTGAGCGATGTCCCCTGGGCTATGGTATTTCCGGGCGGTGGGCAGCATCCTAGGCATCCATCTCAGCTTTACGAGTTTTTCCTCGAAGGGGTTGTCCTATTTATCATTATGTGGTTATTAAAAGACAGGCTCACAGTAAGGCGCGGTGCACTGACAAGCGTGTTTATTATCCTCTACGGTGTTTTCAGAATCACCGTAGAGTTCTTCAGAGAGCCTGACCCACAGATAGGAATGCTTGCAGGCATTGTCACCATGGGGCAGCTCCTGTCTTGCGTTATGATTTTAGCCGGTGCCGCCGGTCTGATTATTTCTCTAAAAGCGCACGAGCGCGCTTGAGGACATTTTCAACCGTAAAGCCGAAATGCTCAAATAGCTGCTTAGCAGGCGCCGAGATTCCAAACTGATCGATACCTATGACGTCGCCGTGAAGCCCTACATACTTATACCAGCCAAGTGAGGAGCCTGCCTCAACCGCAAGCCGCCTCTTCACCTCTACCGGCAGTACAGATTCCTTGTAGTCCGCCGATTGCTTTTCAAACAGCGCAAATGACGGCATACTTACGCACCTGACCGCAACTCCCTCACTGAGGAGCTGTACATACGCCCCCAGGGCCTGATGTACCTCTGAGCCAGAGGCAATTAGTATCAGCTCCGGCGGCTTCCCTGAATCGGCAAGCACATATGCCCCCTGCCTGAGTCCCTCATGTGAGGCATACTGATTCCTGTCCAATACCGGTACACTCTGTCTCGTCAGAACCAGCGCCACAGGGCCGCCTTGATACTCAAGGGCTACCTCCCACGCCATGACGGTCTCGTTAGCATCGGCAGGCCGCAGCACCAGAAGGTTTGGTATCAACCGCAACGTGGTCAACTGCTCTATCGGGTGGTGGCTTGGGCCGTCCTCCCCCACGCCTATTGAATCATGGGTCAATATGTATATAACACGCGCCCTCATCAGCGCTGACATTCTTATCGCCGGATACATGAAACTGGAAAACACCAGATACGTCCCGCCATACGGTATTAACGATTTGCTTAAGGCCATACCTGTGAGGATTGCCCCCATGGCGAATTCCCTTATGCCGAAGTGGATATTTCTGCCAACCTTTAGACTGTCATAGCGGCCTTGATTCTTCATACGAGTTATATTTGACGGCGTGAGGTCTGCCGAGCCGCCTATCAGATTTGGCACTACCGAGGCTATTTCGTTTAATACCCTGCCTGAGGCGCTGCGTGTGGCTATGGCGCCGCTTTCGGTGTCAAAATGAGGCAGCATACTTTTCCAATTACTGTTTAGCTTGCCACTGGTGAACTGCTCCCACAGCGCCGCACGCTCTGGAAACTTACACTTGTACTCATCAAGGAGATCATTCCATTCCACCTCAGATCTTTTGCCTTTTTCTACCGCCTGCCTGCAGTGATTTTCGACTTCAGGCTCCACGGCAAAACTGGCCTCTTTCCAGCCAAATATCTCCTTCATCTTTCGAACCTCTTCCTCGCCAAGTGGCGCCCCATGTATGTCTGAGTTACCCTCTTTGTTTGGACTGCCGTAACCCAATATAGTCTCTGCTATGATTAACGAAGGTTTCCTTTTTTCCTCCTTCGCCTTGGCAATGACTTTCTCTATCGCGGGAAGATTATATCCATCAACATGTTCGACATGCCAGTTCATGGCCTCAAATCTCTTGGCAACATCCTCGGTAAATGTCAAATCAGTTTTGCCGTCTATTGTGGCGCCGTTTGAGGAGTACAAATAGATCAACTTGCCAAGTTTCAGGTGCCCAGCCAGTGAGGCCGACTCATATGAAACCCCCTCCATGATGTCGCCGTCGCTTACTATGCCATAAATATTATAATCCACTACGTTGTAGCTTGGCCGGTTAAATGTCTCAGCCAGATAGCGCTCCGCCATAGCCATTCCAACTCCAACGGCAAACCCATAACCAAGCGGCCCCGTGGACAGCTCTATCCCTGTATCAAGATTATACTCAGGATGCCCCGGGGTCTTACTGCCAAATTGCCTGAAATTCTTTATATCATCTAACGAAATATCATAACCGGTCAGATGCAAAAGGCTATAGAGCAGCATCGAGCCGTGCCCCGCTGAAAGAACAAACCTATCCCGGTTAAACCAGCGCGGGTTTGATGGACTGTGCCGTAAGAACTTTGTCCATAGCACGTAGGCCATATCTGCATCGCCCATAGGCATCCCCGGATGCCCCGAGTTGGCCTTCTGAACGGCGTCAATTGAAAGCATTCTTATTGTGTTGATACACAACTCATCAAGTTTGGTCATCTATATTGCCTCCAGGTAAAATCGAATCCTCTAAGTCTATTCCTCTTGAATGTGTTTTGTCAAACTAAAATGTTACGATTGTTACGATTGGCGCCGCCAGCGTGAAGAAATCTTCCGTGAAATCAGCCCAGAAAAAATCTGAGAAACAAACCTTTCGGCAAGATTTCTTATAAGATGAGGATTGTTCAGCAGGGATTGAACTATCGTAAACAGCTTGGACGGCTCTTTAGCGATGCCTTTAAGAGCGCTCAGCACATTCACCCTACCCTTTTGTCTCATCACAAGCAGGACGTTTATTTTATCTATAAGCCCAAGGAGTTCCTGTTTCGGTATCGCGGGGGATAGATTAATCGGCGTGTTGAGATAGTCAAAGTCTGACCACGAGTATGTCTGTGGCATCAGGTTATTTTCCTGCGCCCAGTCCCAGAGCTTCGTGCCGGGGTATGGGGTAGCGATACAAATACCGGCGCTCTCGATGTTGCTGTCTTCGATAAACTTCATTGTAAGCCTGACATCTTCCAGTGTTTCCATAGGGCTTCCGACGATAAAAGTCCCCTGGGGGATAATACCGGCGTCGTTACACATCTCTATGGCCTGTTTGTTTTGTGCAACAGTGGTTTTTTTCTTTAAAATCTCAAGCATACGCTGCGAACCACTCTCAAAGCCGAAGGTAATTTGCCTGCAGCCGGCCCTCTTAGCCAAAGCAAGAATTTCAGGGTCAATGTTGTCGACCCTTGCGTTTCCACCCCAAAGCACCTCAATGTTATTGTCTATTATCAGCTCACAGATAGCTCTAAGCCGCTTTTTGTTGACGAACAGATTATCTTCAATAAAGAATATGGTCTCAACGGCGTAGTCTTTCTTTAAGGCGATGATTTCCGAAATGACGCGCTCCGGACTGTTATATCTGGTAGGTGTACCGCGCCATGTGTTGTGGCAATAGATGCAGCTATAGGGGCAGCCGCGGCTGGTCAAAACAGATGCAATCTTTGCCCCCTCCGGCACGAAATACAGATAGCTGTGCGGGATTCTCGACTTTGACCTGACATAGAAGTCCATCTGAATAAGATGACGAGCCGGTGGAGGGATTGAGTCAATGTCCCTGATGTATGGGCGTGTGATGATGCCGCTTCTGATATCGTCTTTGATTATATCGACAAGGGCTGTCTCACCCTCACCACTGACAACCACATCGACATGCCGCAGCGCCTCATCAGGCATTACGCTTGCGTGAACGCCTCCCATTACGGTACGTATACCCATTTCCCGGCACATACCGGCAACCCTGTAGGCATCTGCGGCAAGAGGGGTTGTAGCGGTAATCCCTGCAATGTCCGGCTTATAATCCTGAAGAAGACGTGCGACATCCTGCCCTGCCAGCTCGTCAATTATGATGACTTCAATGCCGTTGGCAAGCAGGTGCGAGGCCAAAAAACCGAGATTAAGCGGCTCCTGAACCGCATATTTCTGGTTAATGCCTGGATTTATCAGCGTTGCCTTCATGGCGTTGCCTTCATGGCGTTGCCTTCATGGTTTTTATCTCAAAAAAATGACTCAATGCGTATCGCTCATAGTAGGCAGATGTTTTCCAATATATCCGATTAAAAACTTATCAGTTAGGCTTTCAGGAGGGAAAAAATGAATACGAATATTTTGTCCATATAGTTTACTGTGCCAAGTGAAACGTCTACGAATTCTGTCAGGACAATCGAATTCCCTCTTATGCCCATAATGATATAATGTTATCTTACTTTCGATAGAGGCTTCAACACCCATCTTTGTATAATCATGGTCTTTAATGGGCACAGTCCCAAGATAATCATTTATGCACTTTAAATGGCGAAAAACGAGTGTAGAATAAGTGAAGTAATTAACTTTAGTTAATTGATCTTTTACACAATCACAAAATACTAACTTAGGAAACAGAGATTCACGTTCACTCCAAAATGTATCCCACGAAGTTATTTCTCTTTTTGCATTTTTAGCTACGAACTGCTCCGCGCCCTGAGCGTCTATAATATTAGGAATATCTTTTATTTGATAGTCACCAATACCTTCCTTGTATTTTACTTCTATGGGATTAGAACCATATAAACCAGAATTTTTCAGGCTGACCAAAAAACCTGACATGTGGGCAGCCGCTGCAATACAGCTGCCTGATACATCATTATCATTTAAATTAATCACACATTTATGATCGATTTTGTCTAATAAGTCCTCAAAGTACGGTCCTTTTGTGACAATTATAATAAATCCAACTATTAATTTTTGATCAGTATTCCTGCCATATAAGAATTCTTTAATTATAAATCCTTGTGAAATATATCTTTCCAATAGATTTCTGGAAGCATAGACCGGCGTATCAGCTGCTTTATTTCGTACTATCTTGATAATATTCAACAATTCGAGAATAAAAGAGACACATTGACTGCGGTCTTGGACTTGTCCCAAAAATGAAAGCTCATTAATAATCGGCGCTGACATCTATAGCAGCTCCATTAAATCTATTTCGATCTGATCGAAAAACCCTTTTGGCCATAAATCGATTCTCCCGTTTTCATCTATTATAGGAGTCGAAACGCTGTGGTTTCTATCGAATGAATTAATAGCCACAGCTGAGCTTTTAATTATACCTTTCTTAACCGCTATCCTTATTCCATTAAGTATGTGGTCACTGTGAGTCTCAAGAATAACCTGGATACCGGCATCTGCCACGCGCGCAAGAAACATACCCAAACGCGACTGCGCCTCGGGATGAAGGTGTGATTCTGGATTTTCACATATGAGGACATCACCAGGCCCGCTCATAAGAGCAGCTACAACGATAGGAAGGCAATAGGTAATGCCAAACCCTACATTGGTCGGCCTGAAGAATTCCAAACTATTTTCGTAATCACGAATTCCCATAGTGAAAAAATCTGCCTCAGTGATTTTGTTATATTGAAAAAATATCCCAGGAATGAAATCATTCATGTATTGTTCGGTTTGATATGAAAGAGTTTGTGATTTTGCTCCTTTATAAGATAATTTACTCATTTTGATTTTCTCTTTTCCAAACTGATGAAGACAATGTATAGTATATTGTCCCATATTTCCTACAGTCATATTCCACGTTGGTTCATCGCTCGTTGGGTAAAGTAACTGTGCACCTGTTCTCATTGCTCCTACATAGCTAAAACGTATTTCTGACAACAGGTCATGTAATATTGCAAAATCCCCATTATTTTCCGCATTCATATGATGCGTTCCAGAATTCTTTACATCATACAGCAATTTCAATTTAGAAATTTTATCTGGATGTTCGCTGATACCTAATGAAATAGTGATGTCATCAGCGCCTGAGTTCTGACAAAAGATATCCCATGCGTTGCCAATATGTATTAAAGGTCCATTGATTAAAATTGTCCACGGTTCTATTATGTCATAGAAATCTGAGCGTTTAAATCCGCTTGTTTGAACAGTTTGCTTTAACAGCAACAATGACTGAATAACCGATGACTTACCGGTATTATTAGCGCCAGCAAGAATTGTCAAGTTAGCAATAGGGATAGTCTCATCTAAAAAACACTTAAATCGCTCTAGCCTGACATAGTTAATCATTGATTTATTGCCTCATTTATTAGTTGTTCAACTGTACTGAAACGGTAATGTACTTTTTTAACATCACCTGTACCTTGTGTGATCGAAGTATTGAAATATTGGTCATTACACATAGATGATATAAATGCGCCAATTAATCTCTCTTTATGCTGTCTAAGTAACATAGGATCGTACTGACCAAGAGAGACTGACCATGTTTCAAAAAGGGCTTTGTTTATTGGATTCCGCCTGCCATTATTTTCATACATTTTTCTAAAGGCATAATCACCAAATACATCCTTCGCTCTCAACATTGAATCGACAAAGGCAGTTTTAA
>JADFXZ010000133.1:3087-6212 GCA_015233265.1 Nitrospirota bacterium | reverse complement strand
AAGGGCATACTATACCGTATTTTTCGCTTAGCTATCTGATAGATAAAAGGCTTGCAGACATATCAAACGGCCGCCTCAGCATAAGCGGCAAAGATGTGCCGGGTTTCAGCCCGATGCTAAAGTATTCCACACATCAAACCCCTTATACCTCTATCAGCGCCATAGAAATAATTGAGGCATGGCAAAACTTGAGTGAGTCAAAAAGACCCAAGATAAAAAAAGAATTCTTTAAGGGTAAGACCGTATTTTTAGGGATGACCGCTGCAGGGCTTTATGATTTAAAACCCACGCCACTTGCCTCAATCTCTACAGGGGTACATATTCATGCCACTGCCTATGACAACCTCATAAACGGCTGTTTTATTGAAAGAACTGACAGGGTGTACGTGTGTTTACTCATGTTTTTTATCTCACTATTTGCAGTTTTTTCTGTACTGAGGCGGCATTCACTCTTAAACAACATCGGAATGTTAATGGCCTCTGTTGCCGCAATAATAGCCGTTACGGCATTTTTATTTAGAAATTCGATATATCTTGAAGTCATACCCATTTTAAATGCCGATATCATAAGTTTCATTGCAGCCCTTGCATATAGTTACGCCTCTGAGGGCAAGCAGAGGCTTTTTCTCAAGACGGTGTTTACGCAGTACATGGATAAAAAGATTGCTGAGCATATATTGAAAAATCCTGAGCTGCTGAGGCCTGGCGGCAGTACTATGGATGTTGTGGTGTTTTTTGCCGATATTGCCGGCTTTACGACAATCTCTGAGATGCAAACAGCCCCCGAGACGGCCATCATGCTCCACGGCGTTATGAGTGAGCTGACCGAGGTGATAATTGCCTACGGCGGCGTTGTGGACAAATACATTGGCGACTGCATAATGGCCTTTTGGGGCGCTCCTGTCGTCTCCGAAAGCGATGAGATAAACTCATGCAGCGCCTCTGTCAATTGCCTGAAGGCTCTGGATAAGGTCAACAACGAATTTAAGACAAAGGGATTCCCCAACATCTCCCTGCGCATAGGGATGCACAAAGGAGACGCAATCGCCGGTAATATGGGCAGCAACAGGCTCTATAATTTTACCGTCATTGGAGACACCGTAAATCTGGCTTCACGCCTTGAGTCCGTAAACAAGTATTTTAAGACGAAAATCATAGTAAGCGAAGATGTACTTATTGGCACAAACGACCTGTTTCTAAGCCGCGAGCTTGCTCTCATAGAGGTTAAGGGCAAGTCCATACCGGTTAAGATATTTGAAGTGATGGGCTTTTTGGACGGGGTTGACAGCGATAAAAGGCTGCTGGCGAAGCGTTATACAGACGCGATGCGTTTGTTTATGGAGGGAAAGTGGCAGGAGTCGGAACGTATATTAGAGGAAATACTAAGTCAATACCCGCAGGACGGACCTTCGAATCTGCTGCACAAGCGCGTAAAAAATCTTTTGACCACACCGCCTGACCCCTTGACAACAGATTGGCAAATTGTTAAAATGACCGAGAAGTGATGAGAAGGCTAATTGTCATAATGTTTATGCTGGTCGTACCCGCGCTGGTATATGATCCCGCTGTGGTTTATGGCGAGTCGATGCAGGTGATTAAGAAGGAAAATGCCATCAGGGCAGAGTGCAACTTTTACTCCGCCGTCAAGTCAATGGTCAAATACGCCGACACATTAGAGATAGTCTCGACCAAGGGCGACTGGTACATGGTCAAGTTTCTGGATAAGTCTGGCTGCATTCACAAAAGCGCGCTTGATAAGACCGCCGTGAAGTTGGCCAAGACAGATGGTGATAAGCACACAGCCTCGAAGGACGAGGTGTCGCTGGCCGGCAAGGGATTTAACCCACAGGTCGAGGATGCCTATAAGAAGAAGCACCCGGAGTTGGACTTTAATCTCGTTACCAAGATAGAGGGCATTACCGTACCGGCAGATAAGGTTGCAAAGTTCATCAAGGAGGGGGGGCTGACCGAAGAAGTTACCTATGAGGAAGATTTTAAGCATAACGGCATTGGCTGCGTTTTTATTGACTGCTTGTGTGCCGTCAATTATGTCTTTACCTGAGACGGCTGTTAAGACCGGGACTGCTGTGTCCAAGGCGGCGCGTCCAATATCTTCGGAAGAGGAATACTACATAGGCAGGTCGGTTGCGGCAAGGATACTGGCATCTTACAAGTTACTGGACGCACCGGCGTTTACAGCGTATATCAACCTCACAGGGCAGTCGATAGCGTTTCACTCTGAAATGCCGTTTACGTTTGGCGGCTATCACTTTGCGATACTGGATACGAAGGAGGTAAACGCCTTTGCGTGTCCTGGCGGGATTATATTTATAACCAAAGGCATGATAGACTTAGCGGTAAACGAGGACCAGCTTGCCGCGATTCTGGCACACGAAGTGGCGCACATAAACCATAAGGACGGGCTTGGGGCAATAAAATCGTCGCGTTGGACTGAGGCGCTGACTGTCCTGGGTTCGGAGGCCGCAAAGCAATACACGCCGGGTGAGGTATCTCAGCTGCTGAGTGTCTTTGAAGGCTCGATAGACGATATTGTTAAATCAATGGTGACAAACGGTTACTCAAGGACGCAGGAATATGCGGCTGACGAGACAGCGGTTACCTATCTTAAGGCATCTGGGTACAATCCCGCGGCATTGAAAGAAGTTCTAAACGCTATGCACAGTAAAACTGCTGCATCTGAGGGCGGCATGATGAAGACCCATCCATCGGCGGATGACAGGATAAAGTCGGTCAGCGCAAAGATAACAGAGTCTCAGGTTAACGATTTCTTTAAGGTTCGCTCAAAGAGGTTTTCTGAAAGCTACGGTCAGTTTTCTAAGTAATAGTGTCATTGTCCTAAATAATAAGAATTCAATTTTTTTTATCCTCTTATACTAAAATGTGCTCATAAAAGTAAGAATATTTGACTCATTCTAAGCTTGTCGAAGGATGCTCCTTTATTTCCCGTATCCACGTAAATGGGGAATCCTTCGACAAGCTCAGGATGACTCTTTTAGCAGGATGACTCTTATTAGCAAGTTAATTATTACTCGTATGATTACAACTTAGTATTAGCTAAAAGTCTATTTGCACCGTCAAGTGTCAGAAGCTGAATTGCCTCATCC
>JADFXZ010000133.1:2586-3077 GCA_015233265.1 Nitrospirota bacterium | reverse complement strand
GAAGCGGAATCACGCCATCACCATGTCCGTTCCCATACCGTATCATGGAAGCAAGTCGCCCTTAGCATAATAAAAGACATATGCCGTCAACTCCTCGATACAGTCAAGTGAAGCTGAGATACCATTGACTGATGGTAAAAAACTAGTCCATGATATGTCCGAACGCCGGCATCTGTTCGTCGAAAATGTATCAGGCGTAAGGCCTTGGTTTTTGAACATGGCAAATGCTCTGCGCATGTGCAGAGAGGATGTCACAAGCAGGATTTTCTTTATTTGATTTTTTCGTGCGTAGAGCCGTACGCCTCTGGCCTCGTCTATTGTCCTGTCTACCTTTGAGTACAGAACAATCCTGTCTTGGCTGATTCCCTGAGAGCTCAGATACATCTTCACCATCTGTGCCTCATTGATGCAATTGTATATCCATTCACCAAGCAACAGTTCAGAGGCCTGCCCGGATTTCAAAAAATAAAGTCCAGCCAGGATTCTATCGG
>JADFXZ010000133.1:0-2538 GCA_015233265.1 Nitrospirota bacterium | reverse complement strand
CCATCTACCGTCCAGCCCACCTGCTAAGACGGTGACTGCGTCGTAGTGTTCTTGAGGTTTATATGTATCCGCAATCCCCCCAACATTAGTAATCCGGCCGGATGTGATCGATATGCTGAAAATATAAAAATATAGAGTCAGTATGATTGCGATTGCTTGTTTGTATTTCTTAGTAAAAACAAGATAAATCATTCCAACAAGGATATGTGTCAATGGATTGATAAAAATCAGTGCAACCATCTTCAATAACATAATGCGTAATTATATACGAACAGGCAGAGATATGCAAACAATTTTATTTTTCAATCAGTATAAAAATCTGTGATGAATTTATTAACCACAATGGCAAGCGTACTAGAAAGATACAATAGAATTTACAAAGTCTTGGTTTCCGATTTATCTGTAATGATAGACACGGTGCGATAAAATGAGCCATACAATTACCAATCAGGCATGACTGTTAAAAACGTAAGTCTGATTATCTTTGATTCAAAGTCCGTGAAGGCCTCAGCCCCTGAGTGTATTGGCTTGAAGAGCTATCATGGAGCCATATTTTTCATCGTAATTATTTTTTGCTGGTAAATTCGCTTAAAATCATGTACAATAGCGTTTTGTGGAGAGGTGTCCGAGCGGCTGAAGGAGCACGACTGGAAATCGTGTGCGGGGTCTAAAAGCTTCGCCGAGGGTTCAAATCCCTCCCTCTCCGCCAGTACTTTCTTTTATGCAGCTGGGTAATGGCCCTGCGCAACAGGCAGGTGTGAACCCCGTCAGGTCCGGAAGGAAGCAGCGGTAAGCATTATGACTGTGTGCCGCAGCAAGTCTTTACCCGGCTGCATAGAGGGAAGTAATCTGGCAAAGCAGATTAGTGCTCTGGTCATATGGCAATCTCACAACGGGAGGTTAACGATGAGTTCTTTTTCACCAGAACTAATTAAAATGATTAAGCACCATGAGGGGTTGTTTCTTAATGTATATCAAGACACCAGAGGGTATGACACAATTGGTTTCGGGCATACACTGACAGCTGATGAGATTGACGATAATGCCTTCTCCGGTGGCATTTCTGAAGAGGCCGCACAGAAACTGCTGCAAAATGATTTAACGCCCATTGTGACTGAGATGCTTGAGAGCGCCCCGTGGATAGAAAACTTAGACCCTGTCAGACGTGACTGTCTCTATGATATGGCGTTTAATCTGGGTGCCTCAGGCTTGTTGAAGTTCAAACTGGCATTGGGACAAGCTCAAGCGAGAGAGCATAGGGCGGCGGCCGAGATGAAGAGTTCCCGATGGTGCGCCCAGGTTGGCCCGAGATGTAAAGAGCTATCGAAGCAGATGGAGACGGGCAACTATGTGTTGCCAAACGACTAAATATGCAATACCCGTGGAGCAAGAGCGTTGCCAAATGAAGTTTTGGCCAAAGAGCCATATAAAGTTCTGGCCAGAAAATGGAGACCGAGGGGCTTTGATGACCTCGCCGGGCAGGACACAGCTGTGAAGATACTTAAAAATGCAATTTCACAGCGTAGAATTGCCCACGCATATATCTTTTCCGGCCCTCGCGGCGTTGGAAAGACATCCGCCGCCCGTGTTTTCGCCAAGGCGCTCAACTGTGAGCGCGGCCCCACACCCGACCCCTGCGACACATGCCCCAATTGTGTCTCAATCGGAAACGGCTCGTTTCTCGATGTTGTGGAAATCGACGGTGCCTCAAACAACAGTGTCGCCGACATCAGAGAACTCAGAGAAAAGGTAAAATATGCCCCATCGGGCGCGAAATATAAAATCTACATCATAGACGAGGCTCATATGCTCTCAAACGCGGCGTTTAATGCCCTTCTAAAAACGCTTGAAGAGCCGCCGGGTCATGTTGTCTTTATCCTTGCCACCACAGAGCCAAAGAGGATTATCACCACTGTGCTGTCACGCTGCCAACACCTTCCATTTAAGCGCATTGCCATCGATATAATCACGCAGCGCCTCAGGGTTATCTCTGAAGCCGCTGGATTTAATATTACCGATGAGGCAGTTGCGGCCCTGGCAAAGGCCGCCGACGGAAGTATGCGCGACTCACTTACGCTGCTTGACCAGATTGCCTCGTTCGCTACCGGTTCTGACGGCATCGATGAGGCGGATGTCTCAGCCCTGATTGGCATTTCTAATGTATCTGCCATAGCCTCAACTGCCCAGGCCATTACCTCCGGCAACAGAAAGGCATTAATTGAGATCGTTGCCGACCTCTACGAAGGCGGTATCGATCTCTTGTCATTTATGCGAGACCTGATAGAGTACTTTCGGGACGCACTCGTTGCCGCTTGTAAGGGCGCTGCCGAGATGGGGGTATCGGAGGAGGAACTCACCGTAGTGCTTGGTGAGCTGCTCAAGGCCGAAGGCATAATTAAAGGCGCGCAATCCCCGCGCGCTGCCCTTGAGATGTGTCTTATCAAGATAAGTTTCCTCAGCTCTTTTAAGACTATAAATGAGATAATCAGAGATCTTAGGGCAGATTCACCCACCCCTAAACCATCGCCGCCAAAGCCG
>JADFXZ010000043.1:516-14965 GCA_015233265.1 Nitrospirota bacterium | reverse complement strand
TACACGCCGAACCGATGGTCTTTGGCCTGAAGTTTGCCCTGTGGTACGCGGAGATAGTGAAAGTTAACAAGTCTGTTCATAAGATGTTAGGCCGCACTGAGGACGAGCTGCTCAACAAGCGCATAGACGAAGTATTTGAAAGCGACACTGTTGCCGAAATATTGTATAATGAAGTGATGAGAAATGGATATGTAAAAGATGTCGAGGTAGTGCTGATGGCAAAATACGGGGTGAGGGTTCCTGTTATATTCTCTGCGTCGGCAATTTACGGCAGCGACGGCAATACAATTGAAGAGATTGTGTGCTCAGCACAGAACATAACGCAGCTTAAGCGGATGCAAAAGGTACGCGACATGCACCTCAAGGAATTAGAGACGGCCAATCAACACCTCAAAGACAGCCGTACGCAGTTAGTGCAGGCCGAGAAGCTGGCCTCTCTTGGGCAGATGTTGGCCGGAGTCGCCCATGAGATAAACACACCTTTAGGAATTGGCATAACACTGTCGTCAACCATCACAAGGGAGACAGAACAGATAAAGGCCGCCTTCGATGTGCAGTCACTGCGAAAGGAGCAGCTCAAGGAATATATAGACGATATGATTCAGAGCAGTTCCCTTATTTTTAAGAGCCTTACGCGTACCGCCGACCTTGTCAAGAGTTTCAAGATGGTCTCAGCTGATCAGATCACGCAGGACAGGCGACGTTTCAGGCTAAAGGAATACATAGAGGAAATCATGCTTAGTCTTCAGCCCAAGATGAAAAGACTCCGGCATAATATAGAAATCATATGCGATGAGGGCATAGAACTCGACAGCTATCCAGGTGCAATTGCTCAGATTATAACCAATCTGTTAATGAATTCCCTCATGCACGCCTATGACAAGGGTGTTAAAGGTAACATAATGATTGAGGCAAGCGCCACAGAAGACGGCATTATTATCGAGTACAAAGATGACGGCAAGGGTATGCCCCAGGAATATCTCAAGAGGATATATGACCCGTTTTTTACGACAATGCGCGGCTCTGGAGGCACGGGCCTGGGCCTTCATATCGTCCATAGTATTGTAACGCAGACCCTCGGCGGCTCAATTGAATGCCAAAGCGAGTTGAACGCGGGAACGACATTTACCATTGCATTGCCTGTTATGAAAAAGGAGGCCGCGGCGTGATTAATCACAGTGATAACACCGAGCAGTTCTTCTACCGGTACAGCGGGGAAGCTATTGCACACAATGCCTCCGGAGCGTGGAAGGTAATTATAGTTGACGATGAACAAGAGGTTCACGATATGACACGCCTGTCATTAAAGCACTTTACTTATGACGGCAAGTCCCTTGAGTTTATCAGCGCATTCTCGGCTGCCGAGGCAAACCGCCTCATCGAGGCTCACCCCGATACGGCTGTCATCCTTTTAGACGTCGTTATGGAAGAGGATAACTCAGGGCTGCTTGTTACGAAATATATCAGAGAAGAGTTGAAGAACAATCTTGTTCGTATTATTCTAAGGACTGGGCAGCCAGGCCAGGCACCACAACACGACGTTATTGTCCAGTACGACATCAACGATTATAGGGAAAAAACAGACCTATCCAACGAAAAATTTAGTATCGCAATCCTCCTTGCCCTCAGAACATATCGTGCTATCATAAACCTTGAAAACGGGAAAAGGGGGCTTGAGCGTATAATCGCGGAAAATGCAAAGACAACCTCGCAATTAACCACGCTGCTTGCCTCTGTCAAAGACATGATAAGCATTAAAGATGTCAGTGGAAAATTCGTATTAATAAACGACGCCTTTAAGGAATTCATAGGGCTGGACGCTCAGGAAATCATAGGCAAGACGTATGATAATTTCTTCCCGAGGCAATTTGCGGCAAAAGAGCGTGAAAGCGACCGTGAGCTGTTAGAGACCCTGAAGTCAGTTCAGATTGAGCATAAGATAAGCGGTAGAGAGGGGGAAACCTATCTTGAGACGATCAAAAATCCGATATTTACAGATACCGGCGAGGTCTTTGGAGTGGTCTCGGTATCGAGGGATATAACGCAGAGAAAGACCCTCGAGCTTGAGCTGCGCCAAAGCAGAGACGAATACCGCATGGGATTCCGCGCGATAGTAGAAAACAGCCAGGACATAATTACCCGTATTGATAGCGATTATGTATGCCGCTATATGAATCCAAGTTGCGGTCTTTATATGATGCTTAAGCCAGAAGATTTTATCGGAAGACACATCGATAAGTTTTCTGACCTGGGGCTTGATGAGGATTTTATTAACGCCTTAATAAATATGACACGGCTGACTATTGACTCAAGAGACAGGCAGGAAAAGGAAATATCTATTCACGGCGTTCAATGGTTTCATTCTGTATCTGTTCCCGAACTCGATGACTCAGGCGCCGTAAGCTCCGTAATAATCATAGCTCATAACATAACAGACCGCAAGAAAATCGAAGCGGCGATGACTAAAAACCTGCGCTTATTGACAAAAGCCATAGAAACAACACAGGTGGGATTTACTATTACAGACGCCGACGGTGTGATAATCTATACAAACGAGGCCGAGGCCGCTCAACACGGCTACACCGTCGATGAGCTGATAGGGGCCAATATCAGGATAATGGCCCCAAAGGAAATGTCGCGGCCGCTGACTGAGGACGAGCTGATAGCGTTTCGTGTCAATACGGACAAGAGCACAAAGAGGTGGAAGCGTGAGAGTCTCAATGCGCGAAAAGATGGAAGCGTGTTCCCTGTACAACTGACATCTGACGTGGTGATGGATGACGACGGCACGGTGGCAGCCATTGCCACAAGCTGCGAAGACATTACCGAAAGAAAACAGATGGAGGAAAAAATAAGACAGCACAGTGAGCACCTCGAAGAGGAGGTGCAGGCGCGTACCGCCGAGCTGTCTAAGACCTTAAACGAGTTGCAGCAAAGTCAGGAACAGTTGGTTCAATCGGCAAAGATGGCCTCATTGGGTGTGTTAACCGCCGGTGTTGCGCATGAAATAAATAATCCCCTTGCCTTTGTCTCGGGCAACATAGGAAATCTCGATAAATTTATTCAGAGATTGTTTGCTCTGCTTGAAAAATATGATAAGCTTGAGACATCTGCTGAGGGTAAATCAGAAATTGAGGACTATAAAAAGGAGATTAATTATAGTTATTTGGTGTCGCGCGTTACGCCCCTGATTGCAAAAACGAAGGAGGGCACTGAGCGCATAAAGAAAATCGTACAGGACCTCAAGAATTTCGCAAGGCTTGATATTGCGGATATAACCGACATGAACATCAACGAATCGCTGGATACGACACTGGAGCTGCTCTTTCACGAGTATAAAAACAGGGTAGTGATTGTAAGGGAGTATTGTGAAATACCTATATTGCAGTGTTATGCGGCAAAAATAAATCAGGTGTTTATGAACCTGCTGGTAAACGCCTGTCAGGCTATAGAGGGCGAAGGTGAGGTCAAAATACGGACTACCGTCGATCGCGAAAAGATAGAGATAGCAATCACAGACAACGGCAAAGGAATCCCCCCTGAGATACAAAACAAGATATTTGACCCGTTTTTCACGACGAAACCAGTAGGGGTGGGCACAGGGCTAGGGCTTTCAATCAGTTATAAGATAATAAAAGAACACCATGGAGATATACTAGTCGACAGCACCGTAGGCAAGGGCACCACTTTTACGGTAAGGCTCCCTCTGCCTCGTTCTCAATGCCTGTAGGCTCAATGCCCGTAGGGCTTTCAGGACTTCCAATAGTTTTTCTTTTTGACGATACCCACAAGCGGGTCGAAATATCCGACGAATTGTTTGCGGGCTGCCTTGAACATAGTCTTGAATACGGTCTTGGCCGCGCGTCTGCGTGGATTGTCCGCAATAGCGTCGATGACCATCAGCTCATCGATAAGGTCATCCTTACAGACACGCAGGCTGCCAGCCAGTATACTTATTGACGGGCACAGGGACACCCAGCCGATAAGCAGAGTTATAAACATGGAGTCAACCTCGGCGTCCTCTCCGTAGGCGGTGTGCTTACTCTTTTCGAATATATGCCTTACGAGGCCTGGCTGCTTAAATATTTCAGCCTTTTTCTCTGTAAGCAGTTTTGCCCTTTCTTCTTTGTTGAACTTTTTCAAGTGTTTTAGTGCGCTTTGATATTTTTCCTCTTCGCTGATAACAAGGTGATGAAAGTCACATTGCGTACATTTCCTGATCTTGGTGGCAAAACTCATCTTGCCGTCTGTGGTTGCAAATGGAACTGCCCAACAGGCCCTGCCAGCGTTTTTGCCGTCATGCAGGCCGTCATACGTCGTGGCAACGGTAACTGGACAGACGCCAAGTGTGACGGCGTTGACGCCGCCCGGCTCACGTCCGCATTTTTTAAATTCCCAGCAATTTAACTTTACCTTTCCCGTGATTGTGGAAACCGGCCCCTGCGGCATAATCTTGATCGCATTTTTATCGACTGGCTTTAACTCGTTTGACTGGGCCTGAAGAATCGCTTCTGGTGCGTCAGATTGTGTATCCGGCGATTCAGGCCGCAACTCAACCGCTATCTCTGCACACTCACATGGAAACTCAATCACTTTCTGACCGCCGTTACCACCAAGACCCTGTATATCATCATCGTACATACTCTTGTCCATTGCAAACCCTCCTGCTTAGCCATTAAACCCCAATCGGCAGACCCACGGCTCCCCTCATGTTTGAACATAGCACTTTCCCCTGCCATTTGTCAACATCGCTGAAAATAAATGCTGAGAGCAAAAACTTTTCCATCGATTGCTAAAATAAGTCTTGATTTGCAGGCCGTTGTTGTAATATAGTATTCGGGTATGAAGGTATTTAGAGACCTGAACGAGTGTAAAGTCGATTTAAAGACGAGGAAACCGTTTTATCAAAACGGAATATAACAAACACAATGGAGGTTTAGACATGAGGGTATTTGCCGTATTGTTTCTGGCCCTATCGTTGCTTGCGTTTGGCTGTACAGCCGAGCTGAAGCAGGAGGACAAGGCACTCTTACAAAACGCGTTAAAGGCAGCTGAGGACGCCAAGTCGTCGTGTGAGAAGGCCGCTTCAAGCGCCAAAGATTCAGCTATGAAGGCCGCAGACGCAGCATCTAAAGCAAGTTCAGCCGCTGACAGGGCAGAAGATTCAGCCAGAAAGGCAGAGAAAGCCGCATCAGTATGTGCAAGGGCGTTTGAGAAGTCGTTAGAGAAGACCAGCATGAGCCACAAGCACGCGACGAAACACAAAAAAGCCAAGAAGGCCTCGAAAAAGGCAGCAGCCGAAGAGCAAAAGGCGGAATAAGTTTTTTTCTATCTCGCTCTCGATATTACAGTGGGAAGGCCTGTTGGTTTGTCGATTGCGGCCTTAAGCAGCTTTGGGTCGACATACTTAGACAGGTCCTTTCCGCTTAATTGTTTAAGTGCCTTTGCCATAAGTTCGTCTGTCTTGAGTCCACCAGCGTGTACCTCGATATAAACCGTGTCTTCATATAGTGCCGCCTTAACCGGCTCGTTAATAATCTTTACGGGTGTTCTGAGGCTTACAAAAGCGTAGAGTTCCTCGATATCTTCGGGGTAGAGCCTGATGCAGCCGGAACTTATCCTTCTGCCCACACTGTAGGGCTTATTCGTGCCGTGAATCCCATAGGTTGGAATGGACAGCTGGAGCCAGTAGTCCCCAAGCGGGTTGTCCGGCCCCGGTGGGACTATAGGGTCGAGGTCAGGGGTCTCATCCAGCATTCGTTTCGTTGGCCGCCACACGGGGTTTTCAACCTTATTCGTTATGCGGAATAACCCCTCTGGCGTGTTGAATCCTTCTCTTCCAACTCCTATGGGGTATGTCTTTACGAATTTGTGCCCGTTAGACATGAAAAAACAGTATAGCCTCATCTCGGCAAGGTTAATAACAATAGCATTTTCGAGAAACTCCGGCACTATCCATTGGGTTGGAATGGATATGGTAATCCCCTCGGCTGGTATCCACGGGTCGACCTTTGGGTTTGCCTCCGTTATGGCATTATATCCTATGTCAAAGAGGCGCGCTATGTCCAAAAGCGTATCGTTGTCGACTATCTTATACTGCTGCGGCACGCCTATTATTGTACGTGCTGGGTTATTTACGGAATATGTGCCTGCCGCGCTTGCAATCGACACACAATGTGTGATATATAAGGCGCATAAAATTATTCTGATTGTTTTCACAGTTCTCCTTTTATCTTTCCTTCCACTTGTGTACAAATGCCGTAGAGCATGTTTAGTTCCCACTGCGTAAGACCGGTACGCCCGATGAGGCGCCTGATGTTTCGCATAATACCTCCGGCAAGGTTTTCTGAGCCCCTGAATCCATATCCTAAGAGCGGCAGAAGCCTCGATATCCGCTCATACAAACGCTCTAACCCACCGCCTGTGACCAGTTCGTGTGACGAGCGGCTGGCAAAATTGTCATGTGATTTATCCCGTATGTTTTCATACAGGCAGGCAAGCTCATATGCCGTAACCATGACGGCCTGCGCGAGATTAAGAGATGGCTGGGCCTCGGACGACGGTATGTATACTAACAGGCCGCACGCCCTTACCTCTTCGTTTAGAAGCCCATTGTCTTCGCGGCCAAATACAATAGCAACCTTATTAAACTGTGCAGCGTCGAAGGCAAATTCAGCGCCATGGGCTAAAGGACGCCGCACACCTCTGGTAGCTCCAAAGCGCCGCGACATGCCTATCACAATGGATTTATCTCTTATGGCATCGCCAAAGTCATCATATACGGCACAGCCCTCAAGCACATCCATTGCCCCGTGGGCGAAACGGCGGCTCTCATCAGTCAAAAAATCACACGGCCTTACGAGGCAGAGATTGCCAAAGCCCATATTCTTTATAGCCCTTGCCGATGCCCCAACGTTGCCGCCCTCTTTTGGCTCAACCAATATGTAGTAAACGTTACTTTTAGACATACCTGTTTGTTTCCTTGCGTAGTGTGTCTAAATCCGTAAGTGCCCAATTATTTGTCTCAGACATATACTCTTGCCCATTTCACCTGATTCGTTTATTTCAGATAGCTGTGGTTATCTTTTTATAAACTATTTTAAAGACATTAATAATACCTTCTTTTTTGTTGAATTAACAAGATAGCGCATTCTTTGACGAAGATACCGTACAGTCACTTTTTTCTTTCGCAATGCTGTGCAACAAGAGGATATTATAATGATACCCGCCGCCGATGCCTACGAGCAAGCACCTCATTCTATCTCTTTGCCTGTGATCGTTTTGCATAGGGTCTCCTTCTTATCGCTAGCACCCAAAGCCCTTCACGTTTTGCTGACACGCAAGTTAGGGTACATTATTACACTTTACATTGTCAAATTGATGGTTCATAGCCGTGGTGCAACCGGCAAGGGCGGCTCTAAAGAACACCTATATCGCTTTACTGATGGCGTCAATTATTTTCATTAATGTCGTGAAACAACGCCATTTGAACTTCTCCATCAATCCATAATTTACCTTTATGATAAATTTATTGTATGATGGTGATTGTCAGTGTCTGTGGATTTTTATGCTTAAAGTATATGCTTGCCACAGAAGGGGTTTAAAGATGAGGAAGTGGTATAAATACGCGTTGGACCAAAACATGCGCGGAGAGAGGTTCATAGGCACAGATGAGCAGTACTCAGAGTGCGCTTTGGCAATGGGCGGCTACAATCCGGATGAGGCATACGGGAGTAAGGCTGATTTTTTCAATAAATATTTTTTTGGCTATCATCTGGGGCGGCTTCAGTGCTATGACAATTTCATAAGAGGCCATCTGAGTAAAACAGACAATACCATCTCCATCGCCTCTGGGCGCGGGGCAGCCGAACTCTTTTTGCTTGAGGATGGCTACAGGATTACATGTTCTGATTTGGACATCACGGAGATGCTCTATCAAGAGACACTTAAGCTGTTTCCACAATTTAAATTTCACAAACTAAATATTCTCCAATCCCCAACCCCGGCTCCTTATGACGCGCTGCTGTGTCTGAGCCTGATATATTTATTTGACGATGTCAAACTAAGCGCCTGTTTTGACAACATCTCACGCAGCCTCAGTCCCGGCGGCAGATTAATCCTCGATTCCGCCGGTTCACCAGATAATTTCTTGTCATACCTGATTCACGAATGTTTATTAAAATGGGAAACTGCCTATTTATTGCGGGCAAAGAGATTACTTGCCACATCGAGGCTTGATGGTGTCGTCACACAACATCACGGCTACAGACGCACAGACGACGAGATAGTTCAACATGCACGGCAGGCTGGCCTAAAACTGCTGGACAGACAGGACTATGCCTTTTTGACAGACTTTAAAAGAAGCTTTTTCTTGAATAAACTAATCGCGGCAAGTAAAGTATCTGAAACCGCGTTGAACTACTTAGGCAAGCACATACCCTATATCAGAATGTTTTGTTTTGAGAAGGTTGGTTAACAGCGGGAAGTTTTCGCCGATTGCCGACCGCCAACAGATGACGCACTTAGGATGTCTTAGACGTGACCTTAATAAAATACTTATAAATCCTCCGGAAATCCCCCTTAAGCAGGGAGCGAAGCCCCTTGGCGGCGATAATTGAGGACTCTCCGAGCTTGTTAAGTTCATTATAAAGGCCTGTGAGACCTTCCTTTTCGAGCATCCTTACGAACGTCCTGCTTGATAAGAGGCCAACAAAGGTACGCGGCAGACGCGAAAATCCGGCAAGATACATCAGAAAATTAACGTATGAGCCGTGCGGCGTGTGCAGATGCTTTGCGTATATCTCACGCCACTGATCCTCTTCGGTTACGATTAACTCATCTTGTTTTGCTTTGTCGAAGAGGTCTGTGCCGGGGAAACAGACCAACGACGCGCGTTTAAGCCAGAACGGACTTGGAAGTTTCAGAACAAGCGAGAGGGTTTCGATGACGTCCTCTGGTTTTTCCCACGGGTTATCGAGAATGACGTGATAACACGGGGGATAGATCTTATGGCGGTATTTGTGGAAAATCGCGGCGGCCTTGAGGATTGACTCAGCCGAGACGTTTCGTTTATAAAGGTCTTTAGCCATAGCGCTCATGGATTGAATTCCCATTTCAACAAATACTAGGCCGGCATCGGTAAGGTACTGCATCTTTTCTTCAGTCACCGTGGAGGGGCTTGCCTGAATGTGAAATGGCAGTCCAATTGTCTCTTTATAAATTTTCGAGAATTCTTTAATCTCCTCGTTAGAGCGCACCAAGAACGTGTCATCGAAGAGGAAGATACTCTCGACAAACGGCAGTTCGCGCTTGACCCAGAGGAGTTCCTCCATAATATGGGCAAAGCCGCGTTTTCTGAGGTATCGTTGCCCTGTGTACATATCGGCCAGTGTCTTTTCGGCACAAAACGTGCAGTGGTGCGGGCAGCCGCGCGTAGTGAGTGTCTTATAGGAAATCGTACGTCTGTAGGAATCGTTAAATGAACCCTCTATGTGCGGCTCAAGCGGGAAGGAGCGTTTCAGAAGGTCTTTAGTCATAGGCTCAATGGATTTTTTTATATTGTCATAGACGAAGTGCCCATCGAGTGAAAAATCGTAGTGCGGCAGGTCGTCAAGGTTTTGCGTCAGAGCTCGCAGGGGATTGACAATGATGGTACCGTTTTTTCGGACGCAGAGGTTCTTAATATCTGAGTAATCCCGGCCTTCTTCGATGCGGTTGACAAGCTCAAGGACGGCCTCCTCGCCCTCGCCCACACAGACAATGTCGGCAAAATTAAGACACTCTTGTGGCATCACAGTAGGGTGAATCCCGCCCACTGCAAGAGGTACGCCGAGTGCGGATTTCACTGCTTCGGCAAGCTGCATAGCCCTGTCAAGGTAGTTGCTCATAAAGGAAATGCCAACGAGCATTGAGCCGCGGCAGAGTTCTACAACCTGGTCAACGACATGCTTGTCGTACTCATATTTAAAGCCATGGCGGTATTTAAATTTCTCAACCCCTCCGGGCAAAAAGACAAGCCTGACATCCTTGCCATGCCGTTTGAGATAAGCGGACAGTGCGCGAACGCCAAAGGCGGATATATCGGGCGAAGTAGGTGCAAGCAGGGTTATCGCCATCAGCCAAGCCCCCCAAAATGCAAAGACGCAACCCCCTTGCATCGCCTCAGGAAACACCGAAGCTGACGGGCAGTACATATTATCAAGCTGTAGTCCAACATAAGCAACCCTCTATCATATCATTCATTGGTATACAATTGCAAGCAGCGAATTGCCTCACGAAAACACTATAGGAAAATAACGATATGAACGGTCAGAGAAGCAAACTGGGAGGTACAAATGAGGCTAACGTTGAAAGCAAGGCAGACAGTAACAAAGGCGACGGACGAGAGATATTCGGAAGGCGGAGAAAAAGCAAAAGGGTGTAATCCTAAATGAATTTATTGAATTGACAGGATAAGACAGGTCTTACGCCAGATATTTGCTAATGGGTCTGTTCCCTGCCCCGAGCCTTTCCGTCAGAGTGATAAGTATCGCGGTTAAATATGCGGTTAAAGTCGAGTGACATCTCACCTGTGGTTACGTCATATATACAAAACCACGGCTCAAGCGCCTTTGGGGACATATCGTCGTGTCCATATGTACGAAGCATTACACGAACCCGGGCCTAATAACTTCATATTCATGCAATATTGTCGGGTCTGGCAATGGACCAGAATGTATACTTAATCGCATCTGCCGTGTTGACAGGCTTGCCTGTTGCAACTCAGCGCCAGCCTTAACTGATGGAACAGAAGTAGTTGTCGTTAGACTATTTAGTTTCGACTTTGCAGTTTTGTTTTTTTTTTCGACATCAGCGACACTCATGGCGTGGCGCAGGGCGTCGCCAACTCTTATCCATGCATTATGAAAATTGTCAGCTCCAGTTTGTGGAGCGCGCGTTATTTCAGGCACATACTCGCTATAATCAGTGCCTGGATATATATCAAGCACACTGCCAATCCCTTGAATTATGTTCAATGTTCGCTTTTTCATAATTCTTATTATATCACAGATGAAGAATATTTATAAGGCTTGACAAGCACTGCGCCTGTATAATTCAATATTAGAGCAAGTAATTTACTAAAGACCTCCAGTTATCGCCATTTCACTAAACCTTTTTACTGTTTTCTGTGTCTAAACTCCTAAGATGATGGTAGACTATAACTCAGATGAATGAGGACAGCCGGGCAGAGGACTACAGGTTGATTGATACATATCTCATTGGCGGCGACGAGTCTGCCCTTGAGGAGCTTATCGTAAAATATCGTAAGGAGGTTTATTCGACTGCCTTCAGGGTGGCCGGTGATATGGAAGAGGCAAAGGATATTACGCAGAAGGCGCTTATCAGCGCAGTGTCTGAGCTTAAGAATTTTAAAAAGAAATCGGCCTTTAAGACCTGGCTCTATAGGATTACTGTGAACACTGCCCTTAATCATGTGCGCGGCAACGCTTACAAGACCGTGGAGTTATGCCAGACCCAGTGCTCAGATGAGCCCGGGGCACAAGTGCGTCTGTTGGAAAAGGAACGTCAACTTCACCTGAGGCGGCAGCTTGCCACCTTGCCACCACGACAGCGCCTGAGCGTGATTTTGCGGGTTTACAATGGGTTAAGCCTGGCTGAGACGGCAGATGTGATGGGCTGTTCACAAGGTGCCGTGAAGGCCCACTATCACAGCGCTATTAAAAAACTCAAGGCCGTTATGGCAGCCGATATGGCGGGGATGAGCTTATGAAATCTGACCATGATAAAATAACAGACTTGCTTGCTGACTACATCCACGGCAGGCTTACTGATGAGATGGCAGCGTGGGTTAAGGGGCATCTCTTGAGATGCGATGACTGTGCCAGCGAACTCTATATCGCCGAATCACTTTTAAAGATCGAGGTGCCTGAGCCTCAAAGCGCATATTTTAATAACATGACCAGGGTTGTCCTCATCTGTGCAAGGGCAAATGCGCCTGAGAAAATTAACTTGTGGCGATATATTTTCAGGCCCATTCCAATTACCGCCGCCGCGTCGCTCTGTCTTGTGATTTATTTAGTAATATTTAATTTGGGTAATTTCCACTCAGGCTATTTACAAATTGCCGCACAGGGTAATGTGACAGAGAAAAAGGTACTGTTTGAAAGCTCAGCCTCAGATGATATACTGTATTCTCTGATAGAAGAGGAATACAGCGATGGTCTTAGTTATGGCGGCGTAGCTAGCATTAACGATGACAATTATGATGCGGCAGAGGAATTATAAAGGAGGACTCACGATGAAAAAATCAATGGTTGCGGCGTTCGTTTTGGTTTTATTTGTGGTACTGGGCTGTTTTGTCCTTGTACAGGCTGACCCCCCGGTAAAAGATACATTAAAAGAAAAGGAGTTTTCAGAGCTTCGCCAAAAGATAAAGGCACTGAAAAAGAAAAAAATCGTAGAGGCCCTTGCCCTCACCAAAGAGGCGGCGGATGCGGTGCTCTCAGTCATCGACAAGCACGACGCCCAGATGCACGATCTGATACGCTCTATGAAAGACGACATACACAATCTGAAAAAGGCGGTCAATGACAAAAAAGACGACACAGTGAAACAGGCCATTATCGATAAGATAACAAAAACCCGTACGGAGCTTATCGCGGTCAAACAGGCAGAGATTGATGAGCTCAAAGGTATTTTAACCGTTGACCAGCAGGCGAAATATATCCTGTTCAGCATTGACTTCCACAAGACCATTAGTAAGATTATGGCGGAAAAGAGGGGCAAATACGACAATGGCAGCAAAGGCGACTGATACGACTGTTCTGATTTCATTTCCTATAAGTTTTGATTTACATATCAACCCTAAAAATGTGTTATCATTAGCGATATGATTGAGGATAAAAAACCGGCGTGGTCAAGGTTCTTTTTCACGGCGGTGGTCTCAGCTGTCATTGTGGCGGCAACGGCGTTTGGGGCTGACCAATGGAAGCCAGAAGGCGGCAGTCCTGCGGCGAAATCTGTAGATAACGCAACGGGCAAATCCGGCGGCAAGCATAGAGACAAACCAGCGGGTAAGGCTGGCTTTGCTGCCCAGGCATTGCCTGTTGAGACGGCAACGGCCAAAACGGGAGACATGGGCACATATCTCAACGGGCTTGGCACTGTAATCCCACTGGCTACAGTCAGCGTAAAGAGCCGCGTTGACGGCGAATTGATTAAGGTCATGTTTGAAGAGGGACAAATAGTCAACAAGGGCGACGTTATCGCGCTGATTGACCCCAGACCGTATGAAATCCAACTCATGCAGGCCGAAGGCCAGCTCTCAAAGGACATAGCTCTCCTTAATAATGCCCTGCTTGACGTAGAAAGATACCGCACACTGTTTAAGCAAGACTCCGTATCCAAGCAGCAGCTTGACACTCAGGAATCCCTTGTAAAACAGTTCGAGGCCGCAATTAAGGCTGACAAGGCGCCCGTGGAATCAGCAAAGCTCCAGATAGTCTACTCAAAGATAACCGCGCCGGTAAGCGGACGGGCGGGGCTGCGGCAGATTGACCCCGGCAATATTATCCATGCCACTGACGCAACACCTATAGTGGTTATCACACAGCTCAAACCAATCTCAGTAATATTTCCAATTGCAGAGGACAATCTCCCCATCGTTCTTGAAAAGTTAAAACAGGGCGTGAAACTCCAGGTTGAGGCATATGACCGGCAGAGAGCGCACAAACTTGCCACAGGGCAGCTCCTTACGATAGACAATCAAATAGACATCAACACGGGGACGGTTCGCTTTAAGGCCATATTTAAAAATGAGGACACATCGCTATTTCCAAATCAATTCGTAAACGCCCGACTGCTTCTCGATGTAAAACGCAATGTCATTGTCATCCCCTCGTCTGCTATCGCACAGACTCAAAAGGGGACATTTGTCTATGTGCTTACGCCTGATGGCACGGCCTCTGTCCACAATGTCAAAGTTGGCGAGACTCAGAAAGACATAACCTCTATAGAGACCGGCCTTTCCGTGGGCGATCAAGTCATTATCAGCGGCGCTGAAAGACTAACTGACGGCGCAAAGGTTCTGGTAAAACAACCCTCTAAGGACAATTCCACACTCGTCAAAGACAACTCTACACGAAAGTTTAAGTAATGAACATCTCACGTCTTTTCATCATGAGACCCGTGGCTACTATGCTTATCATGATAGCTGTGCTGCTTTCAGGTGCGATAGCCTATAAGCAGCTGCCCGTTGCGGCGCTTCCTCAGGTGGATTACCCGACAATCCAGATACGTACGTTTTACCCCGGGGCAAGCCCTGAGGTAATGACCTCGTCTATTACATCGCCGCTTGAGCGGCAGTTTGGTCAGATGCCAGGCCTCACACAGATGACATCTAATAGCTCAAGCGGCAGCTCTATTATCACCCTGCAGTTTACGCTTGATT
>JADFXZ010000043.1:0-489 GCA_015233265.1 Nitrospirota bacterium | reverse complement strand
AGGCGGCCATAAACGCGGCCTTTAATTTCCTGCCAAAGGACCTGCCAAGCCCTCCTGTCTACAGCAAGGTAAACCCGGCTGACGCCCCCGTCCTCACACTTGCCCTTTCGTCGGATTCGTTGACCCTGCCGCAGGTGGAAGACTTCGCCGAGACGCGCTTTGTTCAGAAGATCTCGCAGCTCTCAGGCGTAGGGCTTGTAAGCATAAGCGGCGGGCAAAAACCCGCGGTCAGGGTTCACGCCAATCCCACGGTACTTGCCGCTTACGGTCTGACGCTTGAGGACATCAGAACTGCCATAACCACTGCCAACGTCAATCAGGCCAAGGGCAGCTTCGACGGCCCAAAACAGGCCTATGTTATCGGGGCTAACGACCAGATTTTCGCGGCCAAAGAGTACATGAAGCTCATTGTGAGCTACAAAAATGGCGCCCCTGTTTATCTCACCGATGTCGCAGATGTCATCGATGACGCGGAGAACACAAATCAGG
>JADFXZ010000132.1 GCA_015233265.1 Nitrospirota bacterium | reverse complement strand
CAAATAAGCAGGATATGCTGCAAAAGGAAAAGGCGGAGAAGACACGGCAGCTTGAGGCATTGAAGAATAAGATAAAGGATGTCGATGAGCTTGAGAAAAAAATCAAGACCATCAACGACAATAAAAAGGTCATTGAGCAGTTGAAGGCCAGTCAAAGCACACCTGTGAAGGTTCTCGATGAAATAAGTAAACTCCTGCCGGACAATGTCTGGCTGACAAAGATGACCATAAGCGAACAGGGACTGTCATTAAGCGGTACGGCTGAGAAAAACGACGATGTTGTAATATTTGTAAATAACCTGAAGAACTCTAAGTTGTTCAATAACGTTTATTTGAGCAAATCGCAAAGCGGCGCTGTGGGAATGGGCGCCGGGCATTCGGACATGGCCGTGTATAATTTTGAGCTACAGATGAGCATAAATATAGAGGTAAAGGCGGCCTAGTGGCACTTGTAATGCCGGATATGACCAAGCTCCACCCCGGCCTTAAGGCCCTGATTGCGTTGTTGCCGGCTATCATCATTGCCATACCGTTTTATCTTTTAGTCTATAGCCCTGCTACCGAACTGATAAGCAAGTTGACAACTGAACTGACAAAGCTCAACGACGAAATTGCCACAGCTGAAAAAAAGGCGGCAAAGCTGCCCAGCCTGAAGGTTCAACAGAAATTGGCCGAAGAGGAGTATAACAAAGTCAGAAGACATCTCCCTGAGGAAAACGAGATAACCAACCTTCTTAAGCAGGTCTCTGACAACGCGATAAAGTCCGGATTGACTGTAATCTTATGGGAGCCGCAGCCGCGAAAGAACCATTCGAGCAACATACTTTATGAGATTCCCGTCAGGGTGCAAGTCAAGGGGTCTTATCACAAGCTTGGCGATTTTCTCAGTAGTTTAACGGCACTGGACAGGATAGTAAACACATCGAAAATAGACCTTGGAAACCCAACTCCTAACGGCGATGAGGCTTTGCTGTCAATAAGCCTTGAGGAGCGAACTTTTTCTGCCATACCTGATGAAAAACAGGGCAAAGCGCCGGGCAAATGATATGAAATCAAGAGATTTTATTAAGAAATTATGCCTTTTGGCGTTGTTGCTGACTGCCTTGTCCCCGGCGATGTCAAGCGAATGTTTGGCGGCGGGTGCCGACCCCGTCCCGTCAGCTCCTGCAGCTGCCGCCATGGATAATGAGACAGCTGCCGCACTGGCGCCTCTTACAATAGAGCGCTACGTCTATGAGTCAAACGGCAGAAAAGACCCATTTTTGTCAATGGTCGAAATAAAGAAAAAGAAATTGGCGGCTTCAACCGCGTCCAAACCCAACAGACCTCCCCGTGCGCTTTCACCGCTTGAGTTTCCTGAACTAAAGAATATTTCTCTAAAGGGGATTGTGATAGATGCAAAGAAGAAATATGCCGTTGTGGAACTCGACGGAAAGACATTCGTAATCACTGAGAGGATGTATATAGGAAGAGAAGGCGGCAGGGTTGTCAAAATAAACAGCGACAGCTTATCTGTAGAGCTGCCAATTGTTGACGAGCTTGGCAAAGAGAGTAAGATATTACAACCAATACCACTGAGAAAAGAGGGCCAGGAATGATAGGACACGACATGAGAAGAAGCAGATTTATACTAACCGTATTATTGCTGATTTTTATTTGTAGCTGCACAGTACCGCTTGAGTCCACAAAGGCCTCGCCGGAGGATCCGGCGGTCAAATCGGAGGACTTGGCAAAAGACCCTGTAAATAAACCGGCAGCCGCTGACTCGAAAGATTCTAAGGCAATGTCCTCCACATCGGTCATCACAGCTATTGAAGTAGCAAATGAATTTGTAAACATAACGGCATCCAAACCATTTACTTATAAGGTTTTAGACACCAGCGACCCGTACAAAAAGGTGATTGAGTGCTCCGATGTCTCCCCAGGCCGTTTCGAAGACATTATACTGCCTGGCAGCACAAAGGTGGCAGATATAAGAGTAAAGTCAGTCGGCCCTAAGAATACTGGCGCTGTGGTAGTGTTAACTCTCGCTTCGATTGTTGAGATAAAAGACAAGTATGCAGAGTCAACCCTCACGCTGGTTTTTAATAAACCGGCGGCAGACGGCAGTGCCGAGACGTCAGCCCCTCAGACAAGTCCGCAGCAGAAAAATGGACACCTACCCGCTGGAAAAAACATTACTGGTATTGATCTGGTCAAAGACCCTGAAAGGGGCACTGGTGTAGAGATAATCGGAGACGGTCAATTAACTCCTGACGTATCCACTCTCAACGGAAGGGTTATCGTCGATTTCAAGGGGCTAAAAATGCTTGCAGTGGCGCCCAACGACATTACCCCGCCTATCAGCTCAATCCGCGCTGGACAACACAAGGACAAGGTGCGAATTGTTATAGACTTATCTGACAAAGCCGTTTATAAAGTTGACCAGCACAGCGACAAGGTCATTGTCTTCGTGGCTCAGGCAGACTCTGTAAGGAAAACTAAGACTGCCGCCTCAGAGACGTCAAACGAAGACAAACCCTCGCACCCTGAGTCGATAGACGAGACTGAGGCTTCAAGAAAAGAAGGACTAATAACAATGGATTACAATAACGTTGACATCATGGCAGCTCTTAAGCTCATAGCCTACGTCAGCAGCTATAATATTGTGGTTGACCCGCGCGTCAGCGGCAAGACGACGATTCATGCCAAGGATATGCCATGGGACAAGGCGCTCGATTTAATCGTCGAATCCAATAAACTAAAGAAGCTCATAGAGGGCAACGTAATAAAAATAGCGCCGGCACAAGAGGCTCACACCCCTGTTGCCGTCAAGCAATCGCCGCTTTCGATAAGCGATCTGACTATCACATTCTCCGATGCCGGTGGTGCTATGAAGACCATCAAGCGGGCTAATGTGGCGCTAAGCGGCGGGAGCATGTGCGTAGATTTAACCTCCGCGGATATACAGCCGGCTGTAATTTCCCCAAATACACATCCATTACGTCCGACGCCAGCTCAAAGACCGGCCATAGCTCATAAAAAACCTGCTCAAGCGAAAAACTCTCATAAGAAAAAGGGAAAGAAAAGATGACTTATTTCATAAATGACAATCTCCCTCGGACGACCCATGGAGGAACAGTAATGATCAAAACAGGCTGCATAATTGCGTCATTCCTATTAGCCATACTACTGATTTCCGGATGTGCTACCACCAATACCACTGTAGGCGATGAACCAGTACGTGCTGTGGTTGACAACGTGTTAAAGTCTGTCACCATCGACGACTACTCCATGAAAATCACGGCCTCAGAGAACTTCGAGTATTCATTTTCGAGGACCTCAGACCCGTTTAAGGTGTATTTCGAACTAAGAGGGGTTAGCAATGGGCAATTTACAGAGCGAATCGTCCCTAAAAAAGACGGCATAAGCGAAATAGCGTTTGTCAATAAGACGCTGCCAGTTAAGGCAACCCTCGTTGAGATAACACTGACAGCTCCACTGGATGTCGCCCATTCCCTTAACGGCAAAGTCTTGTCAATTAACGTCAAAAGGCTGGGAGATACTCCACCCACCCCAGAGACATCCGATGCAGATGTGCCAGCCATTCCCGTAACTGAAACAGCGGACAACTCCGCTGCCACATATAACTCAGACGCCAGAACAATAACTGGCCTGACGTTTAAAAAAGAAGACGGCGCTGTAAACATAGTAATCCAGGGCGACGGCGCTATGAAGCCAAACTACTCCACACTCAGACAGCAGTTGATTCTGGATATACCCGGAGTGCGCCTTGCGGCAGTGATGCCGACTGAGTTCATAGCCCCGTTAGTTGATCTGAAATGGGAGGACAGGCCCTCAGGGATACGACTCATAATGACGCTCGATAATGATGCCTCATCGAAGGTGTTAAACATAGGCGATACAGTAATAGTGTCTTTGCCGCTGTAGTATGGCAGGACAAGGGTTGCAGTATTATGCCAGCCGTAATTAGCATAGGCCGCCGTTTGGTTTGTCCGCAGCCCCTGATATGCCATCCACGAAAACAATACCCCGAATATAATCACAGAAGGCAATAAAAGATGTGTGATGAGATGCCTCCTGCTGCCATATAAACGACGGTTTTGAATTACGAATATGCCCAAAAGTGGGATATTTATCAAAAGGGCCATAAAATTACCCCTCAGAAGAAGGGCTGTCGCGGTAAGAATCGAAACCACTGTAAGACAAAGGCTGTCTCTCCTGTATAAATATCTCAGCATAAACGCAAAAAGCAGCACTATTAATCCATAGGCAAGCCCCTCGGTCAGGATTTGATTTGGGAAACTGCTAAATTGATAAATAACAAATGTATAAAAGACCGCCAGTGCCTTATTGATATACTCACCCATGAAACAGGCAAGTACAAAAAAAGACGCAATATACAACAACTTTTGAATAAGAAAGACAAACTCCAGCCTTTTGTCTATAAACGAGCAAAGAAGCAGGAACATCGGATATACGGGCAGCTTATAGTTATTTACAACAATTTGACCTGTTTGTTGGTAGTGTTCGACCACACCGTAATATTCCTGTGCGTCAGCCCACAGATATTTGCTTCTGTCAGCGGCGTGGTTAAACGAACGAAGCGTATCCCACACACGCATTGAACTCATCGAATAAACGAGCAAAAAGGACATCGCCGACCAATAAATAACATACCGTATCCTCATTGCCATCATGGTAAGCGCCTCGTGTTAGTCAAAGAGCGCCGAGATGAACTCCTCCGGTATGAAGTCCCGGCAGTCTTCAATCCCTTCACCTACGCCTATTAAGCGGATTGGTATATTTAATTCTTTTTTTATCGACAGTACTATTCCCCCTTTGGCCGTGCCGTCCATTTTAGTAAGGGCTATGCCGGTTATGCCGACGGCCTCGTTGAATATCTTTGCCTGGTGAAGGGCGTTTTGGCCGTTTGTGGCATCCACAACAAGCAGGGTCTCGTGCGGGGCGCCGGGAATAGATTTATTTATCACCCTCTTTATCTTTTTCAACTCTTCCATTAATGGGCTTTTCGTGTGAAGCCGCCCTGCCGTATCAACTATAACAAGGTCAAGCGCCCGTGCCTTAGCGGCCTCGATGGCGTCATAGGCAACTGCCGCCGGGTCAGAGCCGTGCTGGTGTTTTACTATTTGGGCGTGGCTTCGCGCGGCCCATATGTCAAGCTGTTCGATAGCAGCCGCGCGAAACGTGTCCGCCGCGGCAAGCATCACAGAGTGCCCCTCTGTGACTGCCTTACTTGCTATCTTTCCAATTGTCGTGGTCTTACCTACCCCGTTTACCCCAACACACAGCACCACAAAGGGCCTCTCCTGGTACAGAACAAACGGCTGCGGCAGGCCCAATATATCCTTGATGCCTCGTCTGAGGAATTCCTTTACATGATCAAGCGTTTTTATTGAACCGCTATTAAATCCTGCCCTTAGTCCTTCGACTATCTCCGTTGTTGCCTTTACACCAATGTCAGAGGCAAGCAGCATCTCTTCGAACTCCTCTATGGTCGTCTCGTCAATAGCCTTGCCCTTAAAGATGGTCTCGACATCCATGAGCAGTACTTCTTTGGTCTTTTTAAGACCGAGCTTAAGTCTATCTGCAAATCCCATCGTTTTATGTCTCCGCGCTCAGGACAGAGAGAATAACCCCTTCCTCTATCCCTTTGATTATTTTAACCTTACCAATTTCGGTTGGCAGGACGACCTTTATTGCACCGGCCACGGTCTTTTTATCGTAGCTCATGGCCTCAAGCAGAGCCTTTGGCGAAATAGCCTTATGTATAGAGGCAGGCAGGGCATACCCTTCTATCAGCTGCTTAATCTCTCCAAATGCCGGTGGCGGCAGGAGCTTCATTGCCGCAGCTATCCCTGCCTCCGCGTACATGCCCCAGGCTACGGCCTCACCGTGCAGATACTCCTTATAGTGCGTCACGCTCTCAAGGGCGTGCCCTGCCGTGTGTCCGAAGTTTAGTATTTCACGAAGTCCTGACTCTCTCTCGTCCTTAGAGACTACGTCAGCCTTGATGCGGCAGGATGTGTGAATTATGTGTTTGAGCGCGTCATGGTCTTGAGAGAGTATCTTTTGGCGATTGCTCTTCAAAAAATCAAAGAGTTCCGCATCTTCTATTATGCCATATTTGATGACCTGAGCGATCCCGGCCTTTAGTTCACGCTCTGGAATCGTCTTCATTGTCTCAGTGTCTTTACCAGCAA
>JADFXZ010000131.1:5023-6242 GCA_015233265.1 Nitrospirota bacterium | reverse complement strand
GATGAAATTGCCGGTGCATAATTTGAGCAGCATCGTGTGCTTCGGGCAGGTGATGGCCAGCCCCGCCCTGATGGGGTTTTGCGCTGAGCGCGGCGTGTCGATAAGTTTTATGACCGAATATGGGCGGTTTCTTGCGAAGGTGCAGGGTCCGGTCTCCGGCAATGTGCTATTAAGGCGGGAGCAATACCGCCGTGCCGACAACCGCGATGAGACATTAGAAATCGCAAGGGCGGTGTTGACAGCGAAATTCTCCAACTGTCGAACCGTACTCAGGCGCATGTTGCGGGATCATTCGGAGGCACGAGACGGCGCGGCAGCCGGGAAATTTGACATAGACGCCGTATCGAGCGCGGCCAATACGTTAGGCAATGCCATCGGCAGGCTCCAGCGCGTGGAGTCGCTTGCCGAACTCATGGGTGTCGAAGGAGACGCGGCACACAACTATTTCGGCGTGTTTGACAATTTGATAATTGCACAAAAGGAGGCATTCTATTTCAGGGAAAGGAGCCGCCGCCCGCCGATGGATAATGTCAACTGCCTGTTGTCTTTTTTATATACGATAGTGCTGCATGACATACGTTCGGCGTGTGAGACGGTGGGATTGGACCCGGCTGTAGGGTATATACACAGGGACAGGCCGGGGCGTCCGGGGCTGGCGTTGGATATACTTGAGGAGTTTAGGCCATATCTTGCGGACAGGCTTGCGGTAAGTCTGATAAATCTGGGGCAAGTGCGGGCGTCGGGGTTTAAGAAACAGGAGACCGGCGGGGTGATAATGGATGACGAGACGCGAAAGACTGTACTGATTGCGTATCAGAAGAGGAAGCAGGATGAGTTGACGCATCCGTTTTTGAATGAAAAGGTACCGGTGGGACTGCTGTTTCATGTACAGGCGATGTTATTAGCGCGGTATATTCGTCAGGATTTGGACGGGTATCCGCCGTTCATATGGAAATAGGGTGCCTCTGCATGGGAGGTGTGGATTGAAACTGGAAGTAGGTGGAAAATGCTGGTATTGATAAGTTATGATGTATCTGTTGAGGGGGATGGGAAGAGGAGATTGAGGAGGGTAGCGAAGGCATGTCAGGATTTTGGGCAGAGGGTACAGTATTCGGTGTTTGAGTGCATAGTTGACCCGGGGCAGTGGGCGCACCTGAGGCAGCGATTGATAGAGGAGATAGATGAGGATTGTGACAGCCTGCGATTTTACTTTTTGGGG
>JADFXZ010000131.1:0-4984 GCA_015233265.1 Nitrospirota bacterium | reverse complement strand
ATATGATCAGGAAGGGCCGCTGATATTTTGAAAATGCGAACGCAAAGCGCACAGATTTATACAGGACAGGTTCGCGCAGATAAAATATGTTATAAAACAATGAGTTATAAGTGATGCTCTTTGACAAATCTGGAATAGATTACACAAAACCGCCAGCTCGGCGGAAAGTACGCGTAAAAGCCTTGATTATCAACACTCGTCAAGGCGAGAGTCGCCCCTCACGCAGGGGCGTGGATTGAAACTGGTATGCGCCTACTTCGCCATCATAGGGCTTAGGTCGCCCCTCACGCAGGGGCGTGGATTGAAACATTTTTGACCTCGTATATTTCGGGTACACTTTCGGTCGCCCCTCACGCAGGGGCGTGGATTGAAACACGATAACACGACGACGCCGGGGGCTGTAGTAGGTCGCCCCTCACGCAGGGGCGTGGATTGAAACGTCCCTCCTATGTATCACCCTCATTGACTTGCCTCGTCGCCCCTCACGCAGGGGCGTGGATTGAAACTCATCGCTATTGCCCCTTGCATGTTACCGTTACAGTCGCCCCTCACGCAGGGGCGTGGATTGAAACATTGATAGCTCCTGCCATGCCGCCATAATGCCCGGTCGCCCCTCACGCAGGGGCGTGGATTGAAACACCCTCCGTATACTATCAAGCTTGTTACCCATCGTCGCCCCTCACGCAGGGGCGTGGATTGAAACTTGTCCGGCTGCGGCGTGTACCTATCCCCACCCGTCGCCCCTCACGCAGGGGCGTGGATTGAAACTATTTGCAGTGATATTAATTATATCGTTCGCGTCAGTCGCCCCTCACGCAGGGGCGTGGATTGAAACTGTCTATTTGGCAGCATATGTCCATGGTTTTAGCGTCGCCCCTCACGCAGGGGCGTGGATTGAAACACGTATCCATTAACCTGTCCGTTACAGAAATATGTCGCCCCTCACGCAGGGGCGTGGATTGAAACAACCATTGAGCCGATGTCGTAAGCGTAGGTAAAAAGTCGCCCCTCACGCAGGGGCGTGGATTGAAACTTTGGAGTTTGCCATTATACACCTCCAACGCACGGGTCGCCCCTCACGCAGGGGCGTGGATTGAAACGCCTATAAGCAATATAGAAAGACTATCTCTATGTGTCGCCCCTCACGCAGGGGCGTGGATTGAAACTTACGTCCGCAACCTGAAACTACAAGGAGGTATCGGTCGCCCCTCACGCAGGGGCGTGGATTGAAACTCCAAAAGACCTTTTACTGTTTCCTTCATGCTAAGTCGCCCCTCACGCAGGGGCGTGGATTGAAACTCGATGAGGTTTGTCATCATTCTGCAACTCTGTCTGTCGCCCCTCACGCAGGGGCGTGGATTGAAACTTTGAATACAATAAATCTAAAGCCGATACGATAGCGAGTCGCCCCTCACGCAGGGGCGTGGATTGAAACAGGCTTTGAAATCGAAAAATACGACCGCTGTACGTCGCCCCTCACGCAGGGGCGTGGATTGAAACTCAAGTGCCAAGAGAATGTCCGTTATCCTCGACGGGTCGCCCCTCACGCAGGGGCGTGGATTGAAACAAATACAAAACTTTTCCCCGACATACCTGGCCCGTCGCCCCTCACGCAGGGGCGTGGATTGAAACATTTTCTCTCCTATTACGCGTATTCTTTTCGGCTGTCGCCCCTCACGCAGGGGCGTGGATTGAAACTCTATAAGCTTGAAAAGCACCGATTGTAGGTCATCGTCGAACGCTCCGTTGTGTCCTAATTACGCCTGTTCCTTGCTCTAATGCGTTGACCTCAGCTACGCAGGGAATTTAACCTCTATCCATTTGGGGTGCCCACTGGGTACATTTAAAGACCGAGGCTCTTAACTTTTTTTCCGGACCTCTATGCCCACTCTTGTAACAGATCCCCGGCGCGTATGCCCTTGTGTGCGTTACGCGCCGGAGAACTGCTTTTCAGTGTCTGTTCGTGTCCTATCTGATATAAGCCTCTGTGACGTATCTTCTCATCATGCGGTGTGTGTTGAACCAGTAGGCGTTTTTGCCTATCGTGTTTTTCATAATAAAAATCCACTTCTTCCTGTCATTGTAGTAGGTTGGGATGATGACATTTTCGAGCTTACTATAAAGGTCATCAGCGTCGATTCTATTCATACTCTCGTCGGGTTCTATCTCTGTCGGGGCAGGGCCGATTGACCACCCTGTGTATCCCTCGATATGCCCTTCTATCCACCACCCATCAAGGACGCTAAAATTCGGCACGCCGTTGTGCGTTGATTTCATGCCGCTTGTGCCAGAGGCCTCCAGTGGCCGCAGCGGGTTGTTCAACCATACGTCCACCCCCGTTGAGAGCATCAGACCTATGTCCATCTTGTAGTTTTTGATAAACGCAAGCTTCAGCTTCCCCTTTAAATCCCTTGCGTAGCTAAAGATATTCTGAATGAGCTTCTTGCCTCCCTCATCCTTTGGGTGCGCCTTTCCTGCAAAAACAAACTGCACTTTTCCTCCGGCAATTTTCACAAGTCGCTCCACATCAGTGAACAACAGGTTTGCCCGCTTGTATGTCGCAAATCTTCTGGCAAAACCTATTGTGAGCGTGTCGACATCCATGTCGGCATTGCAGTTGGCGTTGACATAATTTATTAAGTCCCTCTTGGCATCCTGATGCGCATTCCAAACTACATCGTCGGGGATGGTCTCAACGCGTACGAAGATTTCAGGCTCATTTGCCCAGCCTGGGATGTATTTGTCATACAGGCGTTTAAAATGCTCGTTTGTCCATGTGTATGAGTGTACGCCGTTTGTGATGGCGTTGATTCTGTAGCCGGGGAACATGTTTTGCGAGACCTCTCCATGTTTTTTCGCCACACCGTTGACGTAGTTGCTGAGATTCAAGGCAAGCAGCGTCATGTTGAGATGCTCGTCTCCTGCCAGCCAGCGAATTACCTTCTCAGGGAAATACTCGCCCAGCACCTTGTGATATATGTCATACGTAAACTTGTCGTGACCGGCCTCCACAGGCGTATGCGTAGTGAAAACGCAGAGTTCCTTTACGGAATCGAAGTCCCAGACGAGAGACTCATCCCAGACGGCCTCAATGTCTTTTTTACGCTCATGCAACAGCTCAAGCGTCAGGAACGACGCATGTCCCTCGTTCATGTGATATTTTTTGACGGTAAAGCCAAGCTCCTTGAGCATCCGCACGCCGGCTATCCCTAATATTGACTCCTGCTTTATCCTATACAAGGTATCGCCGCCATACAGATGATGCGTCAGCTCTCTGTCTTCAGGACTGTTTTCAGGCAAGTCCGTATCAAGGAAAAACACCGGAAGTGACCCGCCCCTTAGACTCTCCACTATGTACGTCCAAGCCGCAACATAAACTGTGCGGCCCTCCATATTGATGCTGACCTTATTCGGGGCCAAAGTCATGTATCTCGCAGGGTCCCATATAACGTCTTTTGACAGCTGATAGCCAGTCTCATCGAAATCCTGCGTAAAATAACCCTTTCTGTGCATAAGGGTGACTGCGATAAACGGCAGATTTAAATCAGCAGCGGATTTAATCGTATCGCCAGCTAAAATCCCCAGGCCTCCGCTATACGTTGGTATATCATCCTTCAGGCCTATTTCCATTGAAAAATACGCAATTTTCGGTTCGTCCAGATATTTACTCAAAAATGACATCGCTCCTCCTCAGAGATATTTTTTAAAGCCTCATTAAGCTCTATCAACCCATAGCAAACTGCAATGATACAAAAATATTTCAAAAAAAACAAGTACCCGCGGCATCGGACGGGGCAGAAACAAATAAATAATTTATTATGTTTACTTTAATAACATGATATGCTATAATATGTTATATGCTAACAGCGCCCCAACGCTTATCAGAGGGCGGTTCAATCGCATGATTTTCACAAGGCGGTGTTTCTGTCGCCTAAACGGTAACACTATTAGTGTTATCAGTAAAAAACAAGGAGGAAACACACATGGCAACAACGTCCACAGACCCAAGCGACATCGTAAAAGCCGCGCAGAGCTACGCGCAGGACCAGTTGAGCAACGCCCAGGAGTTCGTAGACAACCTTTCGCAGATTGCCACAACAGAGTTGACAATCGACAAACCGACTATATGGCAGTGGGAGCTTTACGATAAATCTAAGGAGGCGCTCGAGAAAATAATGGACCTCAAGCCGGAGAGACCTCAGATATCGACCATCGATGCTGATGTGCCTGAGGTCCCGACCTTTACAATCGACGCGGTTGAGCCGGTAATCGTTCCGGAGTTTGACGTAAGCAGGCCGGTGTTGAGCTATCCGGATAAGCCAGAGGCGGCATTGCCTGACGCGCCGCCAATGCCGGAGATAGGGGATCGTTACAGTGTCCCTGATAAACCCAATATAACAGTACCTGAGCCTCCGGCGTTGGAGAGTTTTGACGTTCCAAAGCCGCCTGCGATATCCATTGAACCGTTTTCGATCGCAATGCCGGATGACGACATCATCGTGCCGTCAAATCTATACACTGATTGGTCGCAGCACTTTGACTTCAATGAGCAGGAGTACACATCGCAGCTAAAGGAGGCGATTGAAACATTGCTGCGCAACGATGTGACAAACGGCGGCACGGGGATACATCCGGAGGATGAGCAAATGCTGTGGGAGCGCGCTAAGGACAGGCAAAACATCGAGGCGCAGACTGCCATTAGCGCGGCGCGGCGCGGTTACGCGGCATATGGCTTTACGATGCCAACAGGGGCGATGGTCTCTCTGGAGGAGAGCGCCAGGAATAAGGCGGTAAAAGACGCGGCGTCGATGACACGGGACATTGCGATAAAACGTGCCGATTTATACGTGGAAAACCGCAAACACGCACTGGACAAGGCGATATCGCTTGAGAGCACGCTGATAAACTTTCACAATCTGTTGAAAGAGAGGAGCCTCAACGCCTCCAAGGCAGTGCTCGACGCGGGGATAAAGCTCTACAACCT
>JADFXZ010000130.1 GCA_015233265.1 Nitrospirota bacterium | reverse complement strand
GAATTTCTCTCCACGCTGGGTTGACATCAATGACGACAATGTCGTCATATTATTTGCATGGGACGGGACGTGGAAGGCTGCAGGGCAAAGCACAACTGAAAAAGGTACTGCGATGTTTCTTTTTAAGGGAACGCCGCCCAAGCTTGATGCGATACTGCGCGATAGTCCCTTTATTTACCCTTAATTTCGGCGGGCGTTGATGTTGTTTAAGATGTCGAAAGAGCGGCTCAATTGCAGCAGAGAATATGCGGCAATTGATCGGAATTTCCTCTCGTGGATAAGAACAAGTGTGTCGCTTCTGGCCTTTGGCATTGGGACAGAGAAGTTTGGCTTTTTCATCGAGAGTCTTTCGAGGTTCGCCTCTTCCAGCAAAGCCGATATTGCGGCCAAATGCAATTATGGTGGCAATTCTCAGAGTGAGGGGATTGTTATAATGATAATTGGTGCCATGGTTGGATTGCTCGGGTTTGTACAATATCTGATGAGATTAAGACACATGGACGACAAACATTACAACGCTCCCTATATATCCGGCATAATGATAACGATTTTGATAGCCATAACGGGGATTTTGTTTATGATGAATCTTGCGAGGCTCAATTAGATTTTATGTTTTTAAGAGACAAGAATAACGAATACCCGCGCGCCCTGACACATATGTCAAATGAGAGGACGTTTCTTTCGTGGATACGGACGAGCATAGCTGTCATGGCCTTTGGCTTTGTGGTAGAGAAGTTTGCGTTATTTATGATGAAATTCACTGAGTTTCTCACCTCTGCCGGACAAAATCGCGCGAAAGTCGAAAGTGTTGAGCATTTCTCATCTAAAACCGGCCTATTGCTGATAATTATAGGAGAAGTGATAGCCCTTGCGGCGTTTATGAAATATCTGAACACCGCACGGCAGATTAAACACGAACAGTACTTTCGCTCAATCGGATTAGACATTCTGATGACTATTGCCATAATAGCTATTGCCGTATTGTTCACCGTGCATTTAATAGAATCGAGGATGTGACAAGATATTAAAAGATATGCGCGATAAGATTCGCCCCCTGAGTGAACTGCTTAAAATAATGGCTGCTCACAGGGCTGCTGGGAAAAAAATCGTCTTTACCAACGGGTGTTTTGATATAATCCACGCCGGGCATTGCCAGTACCTGCAAGAGGCGAGGGCGTTAGGTGATATACTTATAGTTGCCGTCAACTCAGATGATTCGGTAAGAAGGCTGAAACCCAAGAGGCCGATTGTCCCGCAAGCTCAGAGGGTGGTTGTGTTGTCTGCCCTATCGGCAGTGGATTACGTATTAATATTTGACGAGGACACGCCGCTGCAGGTAATCACCGCTCTGAGGCCGGATGTCCTTGTAAAGGGCGGCGACTGGGCAAAGGAATCAATCGTAGGCTCTGCAATCGTGCCGGAGGTGCACAGCCTGCCGTATGCCGATGGCTTGTCAACGACGGGGATTATTAACAAGATACTGGAGCGGTATAGCTGAAAACACTATTGAACACAATAAAAGAGCGTCTCAGTCCGTGCCTGAGCCACCCATTACCCGATAGGATATATAATCTCAAGGGTGCCCTTTTGCCGCTTTTATTAACACAGCACAGGGGGGGATTTCTCCTTATAACGAACTCCGATGATGAATTTAATCAAATATCTGAAAGTTATGACTTTTTCGCGGCGATAACTGCTGCAAAGCCAATGATGCGCCTGCCTGCCCCTGAGGATACCACCAGTACGGGGGCGCTTGTGGAAATCCTTGCAACAGCTCAAAGGGGGAGTTCTGCAATGGCCTCCATTAAGACCCTTACAACGCCGTTAAATTACTCCCAAATCGATTCCTTTACATTTAAAAAAGGCGATGAGGTCTCAAGAGACTCTGCAATTAAAAAACTCACGGCATTCGGCTACAAACACACCGCCCTGGTTATAGACAGGGGCGAGTGCAGCCTAAGAAACTATATACTGGATTTTTATCCCGTATCGAAGGACAATCCCGTCAGGGTGGAGTTCTTTGGCGATGAGATAGACTCCATAAGGGAGTTTTCCGTTGAGACACAAAGGACAACAAAGACATTAGATGAGATTACCGTATATCCGCTTGTATTCACAACCGGTGCAGCTGATGGGCAGTGTACTCTTATCGAATGGTTTGACGTTGAGCGCGTGTTTATTCTGGCTGATGCCGCCGCTTTGGGCAAGGCATTTTTTGAGACGATACCCAATGCGCCGCCGCTGACCGTCTTGTCTGACACGTCGTTTGACCCAACTGGGGTAGATGCCGGGTCTCTGCCTTTAAATGGCCTTGGTGTATTGCTTGAGGAGCGCCCCGCGGTTGACGCCCTGCCAGCGGCTGTGGCCGCCCTCAGTAGTGACAACCGCGTGATGGTAGTCTCGGCAACGAAGGCTCAGGGCGAAAGGCTTAAGGACATATTCCTTGAGTCAGAGATGGTTGTCCCTGTGATAAAAAAGGCGGACGCCGCAAATTATGAAGGCAATATATTTATCACCGTTGGTGCGCTTAACGAAGGGCTATATATAGATGAGCTGATTGTCCTGACAGAGACCGAAATATTTGGCGAGGTGCAGCGCCACATGACGCGCAAAAATACCGGCAAGTCAAATATATTTAAGATACTTGAGGAGTTGAAGCCAGGCGACTACATCGTCCACTTCGACCACGGCATAGGCATATTTGAGGGCCTGCGTCAGCAGCAGACTGATAACTTTGTCTATGACATGCTGATAATCAGGTATGAAGGCGATGCGCGCCTCTACGTGCCTATTGGCAGCATTAATCTGATTAAGAAGTACTGGGCGCAGGAGGGAGTCCTGCCGCATCTGGATAAATTAGGCGGCAAGACATGGCAGCGCGCTAAGACCAAGGCAAGAAAAAGAATTGAGATACTGGCAGAGAAATTAATTGCTCATTATGCGCAGCGCGAGGTCTCAAGAGGGTTTGCAGCCAGCCCTGACGGCCCCCTTCACGCCGAGTTCGACGATTTTTTTCCCTATGAGCCAACCCCTGACCAGCTCACCGCCGCGATGGATATCAAAAAGGACATGGAATCAGACAAGCCCATGGACAGACTTCTCTGCGGCGATGTTGGATATGGCAAGACAGAGGTAGCCATGCGAGCGGCCTTTAAGGCAGTGTTTGACGGCAGGCAGGTAGCAGTCCTTGTGCCGACAACGATACTGTGTGAACAGCACTATATAAATTTCAAAGAGCGGTTTTCCCCGTTTCCCGTAAAAGTCGATTACATCAGCCGGTTTAAGATAAAATCAAAGGTGGATGAGACGCTAAAGAGGCTGGCTAAGGGTGAGATAGACATAGTTATCGGGACGCAGTCGCTGCTAAGAAAGGATTTAGAGATCCCTGCCCTTGGGCTTTTAATCATAGATGAGGAGCACAGGTTTGGCGTAGCCCAAAAAGAAAGAATCAAGGAGCTGAAATCCGGTGTGCATTGCCTTACACTGAGCGCCACGCCGATTCCGCGTACGCTTCAGATGTCCCTTTCAGGTATCTGGAAGATGAGCGCACTTGAGACAGCCCCTGAGCTGAGGCAGTCAGTCCGAACGAACATCTCCGTCTTTGACAAGCAAATTATCAAAGAGGCGCTCCAGCGGGAGCTTCAGAGGGGTGGGCAGGTGTTTTTCGTCCATAACAGGATACACGATATAGACAAGATAGCGACTATGGTCAAGGGCCTGGTAGCGGAGAAAAGGGTTGCCGCCGCACATGGTCAGATGAACAACTCAGAGCTTGAGCAGATTATGCTTGATTTTATAAAAAAGAAGATAGATGTTCTCGTATCTACCGCCATAATCGGCTCCGGCATAGATATTCCCACAGCCAACACGATAATCATCAACAGGGCGGATATGATGGGGCTTGCCGACTTGTATCAGCTTAGGGGGCGCGTGGGCCGTAGTAATGTCAAGGCATATGCGTATTTTTTTATACCCGGTGAGGATTTAATCACAGATGATGCCAAAAAGCGCCTCAACGCGATACAGGAACTCAGCTACTTAGGGGCGGGGCTGCGGCTTGCCCTGAAGGACATGGAGATTCGCGGCGCAGGAAACATGCTTGGCGCAGAGCAGTCAGGTCATATTCACGCCCTTGGGTTTGACACATACATGGAGATGCTTGAGGAGGAGATTGCGCGCAGGAAGGGCATACCCGTAGAGAAAGACAAGGAGCCGGCGATAGATCTAAAAATGGAGGCGCATATACCGGAGAGCTACATTGGGGATGTCTCGATTCGATTGAACTTCTACAGGCGCATTGCCCTGTCAAAAGAAGAGGCTGATGTGTTTGACCTTGAGGATGAGATCACTGACAGGTATGGCAAGCTTCCCGCTGCCGCTGCCACACTATTTAATCTGATGCGCATTAAGATACTCTGTAAAAAAATCAATGCGGCCTCTGTAAAGCGCATCGCGGACAAGATACAGGTGACGTTTTTTGAAGAAGGATCAGAAGTGCTTAGCCGCATGGTGGTGCAGCATAAGCAATATGGACAAAAGCTCTATTTCCAGCCGCAGGGGTTTGATATAATGCTCAAACAAATCGAAAACGATGAAATCCCACGCATGTTAATTGAGTTTTTCAAGGCGATAGCCGTTTAAGACGCCCAGCGGCATAGCCCCTTCCATAATAATCTTAATCGCCGTGAACGGTTACTGTCCCTAGTTTGCGACCCCATCATTGTTCTTGACAATAACTGGTTCAGCCAGTAAGATATGAGATATGAACAGACGGAAATTGCTCAAAGAAATCATTGGTAATTCTAAAAATATAAGATTCTCAGATATGGTAAATATTGTTAGAGGTTTCGGTTTTGTGCTGTCAAGAACTGAGGGCAGCCACCACATATTTGTCTGTCCTGATATTCCGGAACTCGTGAACCTTCAGAATGTCAAAGGTCAGGCAAAACCGTATCAAATACGCCAGTTCCTGAAACTGGTTGAAAAACATAATCTTAAACTGGAGGATGAGTAATGCGCGATTATCATATAAATATTTTCTATTCGGAGGATGACAACGGATACATCGCCGATATCCCCGACCTTGAGGCATGTTCCGCATTTGGCGAGACACCTGATGAGGCATTGCATGAAGTTCAGCAGGCCAAAAAACTATGGCTTGAGGCTGCAAAGGCAGCGGGAAGGCCTATCCCATCGCCAGAATATAAGCCGGTTATCTATCAAGCGGCGTCAGCGTGAACATGAAATATCCAGGCTAGTCAAACCCCTCAATCAACTAGGATAATAGGCCAGCCCTCACTAAGGACAGAAGGGCTTGAAGCGCTTACCCGCGTAGAGGTGCAGCATAAGAAATATGGACAAAAGCTCTATTTCCAGCCGCAAGGATTTGATGTAATGCTCAAACAAATTGAAATCGATGAGCTGCCACGCCTTCTAATCGGGCATTTCAAGGCGATCGTTATTTAGTAAAAAAGGACGACCAAAAAGAACTCATACTAAAAGGCGGTTAAAAAAAGTAAGTATCATCGTTTTGTCTATTTTTGGTCGTACCCACCTTCAATAACCATGCTGGTTTACAGGCCGTCATCGATGGGAACTTAGACAGTATGGATTCATTGGTCTAATTTTTATGTAAATAAGTCTGAATGGCTACCGGTTCGCTCAAAAATTATCTCATCACCATTAACTCTATATACCAGTAACCAGTCTGGTTCAATGTGACACTCCATTCTTCCTATGTATTCCCCTGAGAGTTTATGAACTCTGTGTTTATCTTCTAACCCTGTTTCCTTTTTGCAACTGCCTTAATTTTTTCTTTGTCTTTACCTCTTTTAATATCAGGTCAATGTCCCTTTTGAATCGCTTTGTGTAAGTAGGGATGAGCACCTAGATGCCCAATTTGTTAAAGAAGTCGTCAGCATCCTTGCATTTGACAAGGTCTTTCCCCGCATCGGTATTTTTAAAGGTTTGCAAGGTGACTTTGTTGGGGATTTTTACTCTAAATGGCAAGCCGTTATGCAGCTTAACTTGCCTGTAAAACAAGTTGATAGCCTCTGTAGCAGATATGCCTAACTCATGAAATATGGTTTCCACTTCGGTTTTTAACCCCTGTTCTGTTCTTGCTCTTATCGTAGCGCTTTTCGGCATACTCTATTGTCTCTCAAGTAAGATACATATTTCAATCTTTTGGTATCCTAAATCCACCATCAAAATCAGTCGTGGCGTCAGTTTTGATTTTTTGAGAGATT
>JADFXZ010000129.1 GCA_015233265.1 Nitrospirota bacterium | reverse complement strand
GGGTTGGGGACTTCATAGCCTCTCTGACAGCGCGTTCGGTGATTTCGTTAAACCTGACGCGGTATATGTTTGACGAGGCGGCCTCTGCCGTAATAGTCTCCGCTATGTGCCAGGCAATTGCCTCCCCCTCGCGATCAGGATCAGGGGCGAGGTATATGTTGGCGGCCTTTTGGGCAGCTGATCGAAGGTCGCCGATGACCTTTTCCTTTCCCGGTATGGTTATATATGTTGGCGCAAAGCCGTGGGCGGTATCGACGCCGAGTTCCTTTTTGGGAAGGTCGAGAATGTGCCCAACGGAGGCCTTTACAGAAAATCCCTTGCCAAGAATCTTGCCTATTGTCTTTGCCTTGGCGGGGGACTCGACTATTACCAGTCCGCCTGGGACTTCATTGAATTCAGCCGCACCGGTATCTTCTTCTGCAGTATTTGTGGTTTCTTTGACTTTCGGAGATTCCTTTTTTTTCCTCAGTGCCATGATATCCTTTTGCCATTGCCAAATATCATCGAATATATATCGTCTCTGTCCATGTACGTGTCTTTTGAGACGACATACGCCAGAAACGCCTTCAGTGTGTCGATGTCCTCGTCGCTCATAATATCAAGCCCTTCGAGGTTTGACAAATCCTCGTACAAATCCGTGATATTATAATCGTCAATAGCGACTTTTATCTTCGATTCATCGAAGTTCATATCGCTTGTGATTATCTCGTTGGCGATTATCCTCAGTAGTGTCATAAATCTCTTATACATTTACTCCTCCGGCGTCCACATCATAAACTCTACTGCAATTATATAGAAACGACATCTGTTTTTGCCATTAAATAAGCTGAAACTTCTTTCCATCGATTTGCTTAACCACTCCTTTTATCTCAAGCCCTAATAATAATGTAAGTACGTCGTTTGAAGCAACACCGCTGTTACGAATAATCTCATCTATATGAATAGGTTCATGGGAGATTTGCGCACAGAGCCTTTGTTCCTCCTCATCCAGCGCAATCTCCGGCTTCTTCGCGGCCTTTACGAACCCCTTTAAGATATGCCTGAGTTCTTCTACGATGTCGTCGGCGCTCTGGACGAGCTTTGCCCCCTTTTGAATCAAACTGTGCGTACCGGCAAACGATGACGACATGACATTGCCGGGGACTGCAAAGACCTCCCTGCCCTGGTCAAGGGCAAACTCAGCCGTAATTAAGGCCCCGCTCTTTTGCGACGCCTCAACGACCAGCACACCAAGCGAAAGACCGCTTATCAGCCTGTTTCTAACGGGGAAATTCTCCCTCAGGGGCTTAGTGCCGGGCAAAAACTCCGAGACAACAGCACCCTCTTCGACTATTCTTTTATAGAGCCACGCGCTCTCAGGCGGGTAGACAACGTCAACCCCGCAGCCAAGCACGGCAATTGTGTTGCCATTGTTTTGAATCGCCTTTTTGTGCGCCGCTGTGTCGATTCCGCGCGCCATGCCGCTAATTATCGTAAAGCCCATAGAGGTCAGCTGCTCCGTAAATCTCTCAGTAACGCTTATCCCATAATGAGACGCCTTCCTGGTCCCCACTATGGCAATGGCATAGCGGTACTCCGGCCTTAGCTGCCCCTTTACAAACAGGATTAACGGGTGGTCGGGGATCTCTTTCAAAAGCGGTGGATAGTCGGCGTCTTTATAGTAGAGGATACGAATGCCGGTCTGTTCACATAGCTCGATGACTTTTTCAGTGGCTTCCCATGCCTTAAAGTTTACTACCCCCTGGGCACGGGCCTTGCCAATGCCCTCAACCTGAAGGAGGTCTCTGAGTGTGGCGCGAAATATATTCTCAGGAGTGCCAAAGGCGTTTAACAGTTTTCTGGTAGTGCCCGGGCCTACTACCGGTATCGATGACAGGGCAAGCAGATATGTTAGTTCACTTGGCACCTATTGAGCCGCCTATTTAGTAATCCTTGCATTTTTTAATCTCAATGCGTTGAGTTTGATAAATCCTGCCGCGTCCGTCTGGTCATACACGTCTTCCTCTTCAAATGTGGCAAGGCCGGCGTCATAGAGCGACACGGGGGATTTCCTTCCCACAACCAGGCAGTTGCCCTTGTAGAGCTTCAGGCGGGCAGTGCCGGTGACGTTTCTCTGCGTCTCATCAATAAATTTTTGCAGCGTGAGGCGCTCCGGAGAAAACCAATAGCCGTAGTAAACCATCTCGGCGTATTTCGTTATCAGCGAATCTCTAAGGTGCAACACCTCTCTGTCCATTGTAATAGACTCAACAGCCCTGTGTGCGGCGTGCAAAACCGTACCGCCCGGTGTCTCATACACACCTCTGGATTTAATGCCGACATAGCGGTTTTCCACTATATCTATTCTGCCAACGCCGTTTTCACCGGCGATTAAGTTCATCTTATCAAGCAGTTCATATGGGGTCATTGCCACGCCTTCGATGCCGACGGGGTTGCCGTTAGCGTAGTTGACTTCGACGTATGCGGCCTTGTTGGGCGCCTTGTCCGGGGAAACCATAAGCGTCCACATGTCATCGGTAGGCTCAGACCATGGGTCTTCTAAAATCCCCCCCTCGTAGCTGATGTGCAGGGCATTTCTGTCAGTGCTATAGGGCTTGTCCTTTGTGGCGGTCACAGGGATGCCGTGTTTTATGGAGTATTCGATGAGGGACTGACGCGACTTAAACGGCCATTCGCGCCACGGGGCAATTATCTTAATATCCGGCTTGAGGGCATAGCAGCCAAGTTCAAACCGCACCTGGTCGTTGCCCTTGCCGGTTGCACCGTGGGCTACGAAGTCGGCGTTTTCTTTTATGGCTATCTCGATTTGTTTTTTCGCAATCAATGGACGCGCAATCGATGTCCCCAGCAGATAATTATTTTCATAGAAGGCATTGGCCCTGAACATGGCAAAGACATAGTCTCTTACGAACTCCTCTCGAACATCTTCAACATATACCTTTGAAGCTCCGGTTGCAAGCGCCTTCTCCCGCACATTGTCAAGCTCCTCACCTTGGCCCAAGTCGGCACAAAACGCGATGACTTCTATATCATAGGTCTCTTTAATCCACTTAATGGCAACCGACGTATCAAGGCCGCCGGAGTATGCCAGCACAACTTTTCTCATAATGCAGCTCCCTACAGTCGCAGTTATTTTATCCGAGGGGGATATGCACAGCCCCACGCGTAAAAGTAGCATTATATGATAAAAAATGTAAACAACATTTTCATTGGCGTCATTACCTGCCATATAGCCGCAGCCAATGTCTTACTGAGCGAACCAGCTCTTTGTCAACATTTATGGGGTCAGGACCACGGGCGTTTCTTTATAATACTTCCTGGGGGAGGCTTAATTTATCTCTTTGCCGTTTACTATTAAGTTTGTGACAACCGCCTTGCCGTCTTTAGTGAGATAGACCACCGCGTTGGCGCCAAAGCGCAATAGGGCTGATTCAATCTTGCGGCCTTTGCCAGCTTCCACAAAAAAGTTCTCTATCCCGTACTCAGCGGTTATTTGCGTGTTTTCATGCCTGAGCACGTTTTCTACAACCCCAACAATCTCGGTGAAGCCACTGCCGCATGTCATGCCTTTGCCCTCAATGAAGTGAAACATCAGGCGTCCCTCCTTATTGACACAAAACAGATGGCGAGTGCCCTCTTTTTCGTATTGTGGCCAGTAGTAGTCAAACCCGGGTTTTACGCCGGAGTCTTCCCTTACGGTTATAGTGCCGGTGGGCATTGGGTAGGCTGCTTTGACCTTCCCTTTGATGAAAGTCGCCCCTTGTGGTGCGGTTTTGCTGAATGTCAGGGGTGAGTATGTCCCGGTTGCGCCTTTGTCTAATGTCACGTAAATAGTGTCTGCCGCCTTAAAGACGTCAGCAACTGCAAATTTACTAGTATTTATCGAGGACATATCGTAAGAGAGCCTCACGTAATCGCCCTTTAACATGTCTCGTGGGTCAATCAAACGGGTGGCAAGGAGTATCCGCTGACCTGAGGCGATTATATATTGCTTATAGGCAATTATTGACAGCAGAAGCAGCATCTGTATCAGCACCGCAATTAATAGCTTAATCCGCATAGTCCAAACTCCCCATAGCGGCAAGCAGCCTTCTTCTCTTTTTTTCAAGCGCCACTCCCAGGGCAATCAACAGCGCCCCTCCAAGCACAAAAAACAGCGACGTGTGGAGCATTCCCCACAGAATATCGACATATCTGCCTATTACATCCAGTGCGAAAAACAACACGCCCATGTTGACATAAACCCGCATGTGCTTTAAGTAGCCAATGTATATTATCCACAGTATGGCAGCGGCATAAATCAAGTTATACAGCAATACGGAAATTGCTCGTATATGCACGAAATGTGAATAAATCAATTGCGCGGCGGCAAACACTATCATCAAGAGCATCAACAGCGATTCATGAATCAGCTGTGTTTTCGTTGGCCTGCGTGTGGCAAAAAATCTCAACGCCTGAGAAAGCACTATAATGCTGCCCATGACAATAAGAATGAGTCTTACCTCTGGAAGCTCCAACACCGCTATACTCACGCGTGAAGCGCCGCTAAAAGTAAAGACATACGTGGCAAGAAATGTCAGCGGCAGCCCCGCAACCACGTAAGGAGATGACAGCGGACGCAGCGAATCGAACTCCTCGTGCATCAAACCAATGCCCCAGAGTGTCAAACCCGCCCCAAGTAATAAAAAAGGCATTAAGTCAAAATTGCCAGATGGCGAATATAAACCGTAAACAACTTCCACGAATAACCAGCCGAGCATCGTCACAATTGACAGCACCAGCACGGGCTTAAGCCGCAGCGCATATGCCACTGGCAAGATACCCGCCCCCCACATCAATATGCCGGCAGCTGAATGAGACGATACGTTATAAGCTTGGGCTGTCAGAAATATTCCCGCCCCAAATATAATTGACCCAAGCAGCACTAAAGAAGCTCCTACCCTCGGATAATTCCCCTTTTCAAAGCCCAGATAGTACCCTGTGCCATAGCTTGATAACATGCCTGCAAAGATGAGCGAAATCTTGCCCCATTTGGGTATAGCTGACCAATTAGCCGAAAAGAAAAGTATCAGCCCTGCACCCAAAAGCAGCGCGCCCAAAATGGAGAGTGTGAATATCAGCTGAGACTGGATAACGGCACCGCCCGGCTCTGCCGCCTCACGGTAGCGTGCCATGATGGCGTCTCTTTGGCGGGAGTCGATTATGCCCTCACTAAGCCACAGTTCGCTCTCTTGCCTAAGTTTCCTGATAAATGATGTATTGTCGCCGTCTGTGTTCGTCATGCTGATATAGATTCTCTTTATTTATGACAAAGTGCGCTAACGCTAGATGCAAGTATCATATATTTATCTGTTGTATTGAGTCAACTGTGGTGGGAGCAGGGCAAACGCATTTGAAACTCACACCAGCAATTCCCTCTCCTGGATTCCCGCTTTCCAGACTGTGTCACAATAGATTCCGAGATTGTTCATGCAAATTAGAATCATCCTGAGCCTGTCGAAGGATGCTCCTTTGTATGTCATTTCCCCATACATCGGCAATCCTTCGACAAGCTCAGGATGATTCGACAGGATGATTTCAGACGAAGAATCATTTTTACTGTTTTTTTGAGTGATTTGATGTGGTTAGTTTTCTATTATGACACAGTTTGTTGGCGGGAATGACAGAATAAGAAATATTGGAAAGATAGAATAAAAACAAACAAATTAACATCCAAATGTCATTCCACTCTCTTTTTTTGTCATTCCCGCCAAAGCAGCGGGAATCCAGAGGAGGAAATTAGTATTGATAATGCTAATGCGTTTGTCATGTCAATCACATTCAGAACCGGCAAATTCAGAGCAGATTATGCTATAATCACACCATCAAATATCATGAGGAGGCCATATAATGATGAAAAGAGTTATAGTTGCGGCAGTATTGGCAGTAAGCATCGGCATTGGAAGCTATACCGGTGTCAGTGTCGCCGCTGACGGCAAGTTTGTAGTTAAGCCCTCAGCCACGGTAAAGGATGTCCTGACAGAGCAAATGGGCAAACGAGTATCGATAAAAACAGACTCCGGCGAAGCACTCGAAGGGACGGTGACTACCGTAGGAGACCAGATAGTACTCATAGCCAAGCTCACGGGAAAGGACTTTTACGACGCGGTAGTTCGCATCGATAAGATAACATCCATAGTGCTCAAGCCCTAAAGGCCGTGTGCGGGCGCTTTGTCAGGACATGTGACACTGAGGCGATTGTCCAGCAGTTCGATGCCGAAGCCAGTGGTGTTGACATTGCGCCCTCGTATAATATCG